>JBFWNZ010000108.1:0-10630 GCA_050250795.1 Alphaproteobacteria bacterium
ATGGACAGCGCCATTTCGATCTGGTCTTGCGCCTGGACGAACGCCAGCGCGACCTGCGGTCGCTGTCCTCGATGCTGGTGGAGACGGCCGCGGGGCCGATCCCGCTGTCGCAACTCGCCACGGTGACCGAAAGCAATGGACCGAACGAGGTCGTTCGCGAGAACGGTCGCCGCCGCATTCTGGTCACGGCCAACGGGGACGGTTCCAACAGCAACGCGATTTCCGCCGAAGTGCGGGAGGCCATTGCCGACATTGCGCTGCCGCCCGGCTATGCGATTTCGTTCGAGGGCATCTACGCCGAGCAGAACAAGTCCGCCCTGCGGCTTCTCGGCCTGTCCATCGTCTCGCTGTCGCTGATCTTCGCGATGCTGTACACGCGCTACCGCTCGGCCGAGATCGCGCTGATCGTGATGAGCAACGTGCCGCTGGCCCTGATAGGCTGCGTGATCGCCTTGAAGGTGACGGGGCTTGAACTCTCGGTTGCAAGCATGATCGGCTTCATCACGTTGACGGGAATCAGCACGCGCAACGGAATTCTCAAGATCAACCACTTCAAAAACCTTGTATTGTACGAGGGGGAGCGTTTCGATCGGCAGATGATCATCCGCGGGTCGCAGGAACGGCTGGTGCCCGTGATGACCACAGCGCTGGCGGCTTGCGTCGGACTGATCCCCCTGCTGCTCGAGCCCTCGGCGCCGGGCAAGGAGATACTGCATCCCGTGGCGGTGGTGATCTTCGGCGGATTGGTCAGCGCGACGGTTTTGGACGCGATCCTGACGCCGCTGCTGTTCCTGCGCTTCGGGCGGGCGTCGCTGATGGCGCTGGTCAAGGATGTTCCGGCGGCGCGTCGCCGGGTGATGCTGGTAGAGGAAACCTGACGATGGGTGGATCGCAAGGGGAACCGCAATGAACTATGTCGGCGATCACGCGCTCAGCAACCGCATGAGCCAAGAGCAGACGCGCATTCGCCGGGTCATCGCGGGCGGTGCGCCGTCCTCGGAACCGGATAACTCCGACGAGTCCATCATGGACGATGCGGCCTCGCCCGAAACGGCGAATGAGGGATTGCCGCCCGGAAGCGGGCCCGATACCGCTTCGTCCTGGAAGCGGGTCGCGGCGACGGGAACCGTCGTCGGCGGGCTGGCCGGTGCCGTGATGGCGGTGGCGACCTATCTCGTGCTCAACAATCTGATCCCCCAGCAGGATATGCGGGTGCCGGCCATCGCCCAGCGGGTCGTGGCCAATGAGCAGCGGCTGAATGCATACGAGCAGACACTGCGCGCGGCGGAAGTGGACGTCGCCCGGCTGCTCGACGGACAGGCCGCCCTCTCCGAACGCGTGGACACCCAGGCGGCACGGACCGAGGAAGCATTTGCCTCGGTCGATGCCGCGCGGGCGGAGATGCGGGCCGCGACCGGCGGGCAGTCCCCGGTCTTCGGCGTTGCCGTCGCACAACTCGGCCTCGCGATTGCCTCGGGGCGCCCCTTCGAGGCGGAATGGGTGAATGTCTATTCCATGACCGCCGACGAACCGGAGTTGCAGGCGGTTCTGCAGCCGTTGATGAGCCGCGGGCTGACCGGCATCGAAACGCCCGGCCAGTTGCGGGCGCAACTGGCGGCCTTGTCGCTGCAGCGCGGTCTGCCGAATCCGGCGACGGGCGGATACGTACAGGCCGGCCTGATGGCGGTTCAAAGCAACATCGGCGTGTGGCTCGGCTATTCCGAGGCCGACCTCATGGCGTATGAGAAACTGGCCGTGGCCGATGCCAGGCTGGCCGCCGGGGATGTCAAAGGGGCGGTCGATGCGCTGTCCGCCCTGCCGAAATCATATACGGAGGCGTTGGAGCCCTGGCTCCAGGCGGCAGGCCGCAATGTCGCGGCGTCGGACGGCATGGCGGTTCTGTCCGCGGCGGCGCGCGACCGCTTGCAGGCGCGCGTGCGTACGGCCGAGGTGCGGTGACGGTCTCACGGTGCTGCGCATGCGCGGGTGGAGACGCTGACGCATGCTAGGGACTGAGGAGCCTGGGTCGGCACCGGGAAAGGGTATTCTCGGTTTCTGGCGACTATCGTTCTGGACGGGGCCGCAGGGTCGCGGAGCCGGGCTTGCGCTGTCGGTTCTGGTTGTCGGCACCTTGGCGATCGTGGCGCTCATCGTCGGTGTCTTCATCGCTTCGGCGCTGCTGCGGCCGGACGATACCGCGTCGCGGTTGCCGCCGGTCAGCGCCCCGGGACCGATTGCGGCCCCTGGTCCGACGGTCGTTCCGGATGACAGGCCCCTTGAAGTCGCCATCGCCGACCGGATGACCGAGACCCGCGGGGCGGTCGCCTCGCTTGTGGCCATCCGCATCGAGGAACTGGTCGTCGGCATGCGGCTGCGGTTGGAGGAGGTGTTCCTGCCGCAATATCTGTCCTTCCCGCGGCGGAAGTATCAGGAACTGAAGGCGTACAACGCCTATCTGCTGGATTGGGTCCACAACCTTCTGACCGGCGACGACCGCGATACTAGCATGCCGGCGCTGGTCGCTGACTTCGAGGAGGCCTTTCTCAGCCGTGTGGTTATGCCGGACGACGTTCGGCCGAAGCTGGCTGCGGCCGGCGAGGAGGCGGCACGCATCTATCTGGTGGAACTGGCGAACGGTCTCGAAGCTCTGCGCATTCGCCGGGGGCTGTCCCCCGGGGCTTGGCAGGCGCAGTTGGATAGCCTGCCGCCGCTGATGTTCCCCGGCCGGGATGGTCGCGCCATCGGCGTGCCGCTGGCAAGCCTGTCTGCATCCATCGACCGCCTTTCAGCGCAACTCGGGCCGGCCATCGCGGCGGATATGCAGACGCGCTTCGACCGCACCGCCGTCATCGTCGATGCGGCCAGCCTGACATCGGAATCGGGGCAAAATCTGTTCAATGTGGGCTCGAACGCGACCGTCTATTACATGTCGTTCGTGGTCTACTGGGTCGTCCTGATCGTGCTGCTGCAATCGGGATTGCTGCCGGTCAATCTGTTCGGCGCGTTGGTCGGCTGGGTGGTCTGGGAGATATTGTCCTGGGGAAGCTGGATTCTCTATGAGTGGGTCCAGTTCGGTCATACCCGCCAAACCCTGGACCCGATTATACGCGCCTTCGCGGAGGAGTATTTCGCCCGGTTACGGGAGATTGGGGCCGGCGGCAGCTTCAATGCCTTGCGGCATATCGAAACGCTGTTCGGTCCGCGGTAGCGGGGGGATCGGCGGCGGGCATGGCGGAAAACCTGAAAACCCTGATCCAGCGCGCCTACCGCGGATTCAAGGGCAAGAAGCAGACGCCCGGGGCCTTTTCGGCAAGCGGAATCGGCTGTCACCTGGAGCTGAAGGGAAACCAGCTCAGCATCGTGAAGGGAGGGGTGCTGGGCCTGATCGCCTCGGCGCTGGGTTATGAGGGCGGGTTCGCTGAGCGGACGATCCGCGTCAGCGACATTTCCGCCATCGAGATCGACCACCCGCTCCTGATGTTCAAATACATGCGGTTCTCGTATCCCGGCGCCTCCCAGCCGAGCGGGCACCCCATCCGCGATATGCTGGCGGAAAATGCCGTCATCATGAGTCTGGTCGACAATCGCGAGCTCTACGCCCTCAAATCCCGGATCGAGGGCAGCATGAACGCCGCACCGCGCGGGTAATGAAGATGTCTCGTGCTTTCTATGTACGGACAGGCTAAATGCGTGCCGCATCGCCGTCATTGTGCATCGCGATATCGCCATGACCGTCCGCTCCTCCTCCGCGTTGCGACGCCTGCATGCCCACACGATGGCCGCGGGCGAACGGCTGTTGCCGGTGTTGAGCGTGCTGCTGGTCGCTCTGGCGGTGTGGATCACCCTGTCGATTGCGCCGGAAGGGCGTGAACGGGCGATGCGGGATGCGGTCGCGTACACGGCCGACAGCGATATCGGGAACTGGCGCGGGCGCGACGCGCCGCTTTTCGCCTTCGACGGCAACCTGTTCCCCGAGCAATGCGGCAAGACCTGGGTCGTCGATGCAGAGACGGTGTTGATCGATCTGTATGACGACACGGATTGTCCGGCCACGCCCGAGGCGGCGGGGTCCCTGCGGCTCTATCGCGCGAGTCCGCGCCTGCTTTGGGCGATGATCCCTGAATCGGAGCGCGAGACGCTCGGTGCGCGCAGCCGCTCCATCGTCGATTCTCTCGGCACCTCGTTGGCGGGCACGTTAAGGACGGCCTATTTCGAACGCGAGTACCGCAGCGAGATGACCGAGATATTGCGGACGGCCCTGCGGCGCGCCTGGTCGTCGCCGACGGTGAAGGATGCCCTCTCGAACGCGATGCGCTCGGTGGATCCCGAGATCGTCGACCGTCTGGTGGACGGGATCCTGCCGGTCGCGGTGGAGAAGGCGCAAAGCACATTCTGGGAAACGGTGCGCGGCTTCACCGGATCGCTGTTCGGTCAGGATGGAAGGATGGGCGACGCATCGCCGATGGCGCGTGCCTTGCGCGCGATATTCGAGGACGAACGGGTGCAGAATCACCTGCTGCGCACGCTGCCGGAACTGGCGAGCGACCCGGAGGTCTCGATCCTGGCCACGCGCTTCGCCGGCGAACTCGGGCTTGCCCTCATCAACGATCCGCGGGTGGCGGTTCTGATGACGACCTTGCTGACCGATCCGCAGATGATCCGGCCGGATGCGGGCAGCGGCATCGGCGGCCGGTTCCTGACCCAGGAAATTCCGCGCTGGCTGCTGCGCTATCGGTTCCCGAACGATCACAACCCCATGGTCGCCTATGTCGTTCGCAGCCTGCTGCGGGGCGATGGCGCCTTCGTCACCCTGTTGCTGACGCCGGACCAGGCGGCGCGGCTGGACGCGCAGGGGCTGCGGGGCGGTGTCGGCATTACCGGGGTGTCGCGATGACGGCGTCCGTGCAGGCCAGCCTGTCGGTTCAAGGGCTCCGGATCGTCACGCCGGACGGCCGTACCCTGCTGCAGGGCGGCGATATCGAGCTCGGTGCGGGAGAGGTCGCGCTGCTGATCGGTCCCAGCGGCAGCGGGAAATCGACCATCATCAATGTCCTCAGCGGCTTGCTCGGCGAGGATGGCGGCGACTGGGAAGTGTCGGGAACCCTCGAACAGAACGGCGCACGCTTCGACCTGTCGCAGGAACTCTGCGATGTTGGCGGTCTCGTGTTCCAGGGCAACGCGCTGTTCGACGATCTGAGCGCGGCCCAGAATCTCGGCATCGCCATGGACCATGGCGGCGAGCCGGATTCGGACCTGCCGGCGCGGCTGGGCGCGCTGTTGCGGGACATCTCGCCGGACCAGACCGTATCCTCGCTCAGCGGGGGGCAGCGCCAGCGCGTGGCGATTGCGCGGACGCTGTTGGCAAAGCGCCCCTTGCTGTTGTTCGACGAGCCGAACTCCGGTCTCGATCGCTATGCGGCGTTGCGGCTGGCCGGTCTGGTGAAGGACATCTGCCGCGACATGGGCCGGCCGGCGTTGATCGTCGCGCATCATTTCGACGACCTGCTGCCGCTCGCCGACAAGGTCCTGGTTCTCGATCCTGTCCGCAAGATGCTGCATCGACTGCCGCCGGAGCGCGACGCCATCGAGCGGGCGCTGATCGCGATCGGCGAGGCCTTCGACGCTGCCGAACAGGACGAGGCACCCGACCACGCGGTTGCTTCGGGCCGGTGGGAGGATCGCATCGCCCGGCGCCCGGTCACACGCTGGTTCGCCTATTACCTGCGCGAGTATTTCTGGATTCTCTGCGCTTCGCCGCTGACCCTGCTCTATATCCTGTCGGGCGCGGCCATCGTCGGCTTCGTGACGATGTGGTTCGGCTTCAACTACGATCTGCTCGGCGAATACATGCGCTCTTTCGTCCATGACGAAGCGCTGATGGGCATCGGCTTCATCGAGGCCACGATCGTCGTCCCGCTGATCTGCTGCATCCTGCTGGTCGCGCGCAGCAATGCGATCATCACCGCGGATTTGGGGAACCGCGTCTACTCGTCGCAATTCCGCGCGATGCGGAACCTGCATATCCCCGGCCGCATCTATCTGGCCGTGGCGATCCTGGTGAACATGGTGCTGGGTGCGCTCCTGCTGGTCTGCTTGTCGATCAGCGTCGCCGGCTGGGCGTCGTTCAAGACGTGGCAGGTGCTGTTCCCCGGTCAGCCCTTCGAGCTGTGGCGCGAGCATTTCTTCCGGGTCTTCGTCGAGCACCCGAACATCCTGTGGCGCAATGTCGGCTGGGGTCTTCTGAAGACGGTCAGCAGCATTGTCGCTGCCACCTTGCTCGCTCTTCACGCCGGGCTGGGACCGAAGGATTCGGTCATCGCGATCAATTATGCGATTGCCCGCTCCATCGTGCTGGGCGTGTCGGTCACGTTGCTGATCCATGCCAGCATCGCGATCCTGCAGTTTTGAGGCGGGCTAGATGGTGATGTCGTTGGAGTCGACCTGACCCGACAGCCGGTTGCGGATGTAGGACCAGGAGACGCCGATGGCGAACAGCGTTGCCAGCAGGGTCAGGACGACAGTGACCCAGCCCCAGGCGCCCAGATCGGTCAGATAGCCGGCGTCGAGCAGGGCCCAGATCGTCGCGCTGAACAGGGCCGCCGTTGCCAGGACGCCGGTCCAGCCAATGGCCCGGGCCGTCGCGTAGCCGAAGGTGAGATTGAGGACAAGCAGGCCGAGCCCGACCAGGATTTTCAGGGACAGGCGGCCTTCGTCGGGATCGATCAGCCAGTGGAAATAGGAGTGGCCGCTGGGGTTGTAGGTCGCGAACACCACGAACATGGCCGCGAGCCACCGGGCCACGAGGTTCGGATAGCTGAACGGTTGTGCTCGCGCCCCGGCCATCGATCCCGTGCCTCCTCAGCCCGGAACCGTCAGCATGCCGTTCGGCGAGGTCTGGCCGCAACGTACGGCCAGAATCTGGCCATAGGCCGATCTGTACCGGACGTACGCATCCATGGCCTCATCGTCCAGCAGACGCAGGCGCTGCCGCCGGCCGATATAGGCCGACAGCACGTCGAGCGCCCGGTACGGGATGATCGCGGCGCCCAGAACCATGTACTGGGCATAGGCGGTGACGGCGAAGCCGCCGGCATCGCGCAGCGTCGATGGGCCGAACACGGGCATCACCACATAAGGACCGTTCGGAACGCCGCGCCGGCACAGCGCCAGGCCGAGCGTCCGCGGCCGTTCCGGATAGCCCATATCGGACGCGACGTCCTTGTAGCCAAGGATGCCGATGGTGCTGTTGAGCAGGAAGCGGACCGTCGTTTGACGCGCCGCGTCGTAGTTCCCCTCGACCAGGGCGCTGCCGGCGGAGACCGGCTCGCGCAAATTCGCCATGATGTTGGTGAAGCCGCTCTGGAATCCGGGCGAACTGTACTCGGCCATGACATCTGCCGCAGGCGCGAGAAG
The DNA here is from genome assembly GCA_050250795.1 of Alphaproteobacteria bacterium. GTDB lineage: Bacteria > Pseudomonadota > Alphaproteobacteria > UBA8366 > UBA8366 > JBFWNZ01. The sequence continues at coordinate 7,414 of JBFWNZ010000108.1, forward strand.
GCGCTGCGTGATCTGCGTGTTGAGCAGGTGCAACTGCCTGTTCACGGACTCCAGCGGATCGTCCAGGGCCGTCGGCTCGGCAGGGTCGGCATCCGGTGCTTGCGCGTCGCGCAAATCGGCCTGGAACCGTGCGACCGAGAAGGGACGCATGCCGTCGGCCCAACAGTTGCCTGCGAGCGTGCAGGCGCACGAAACCGCCAGCGCGGCCAGGCGCAAAGGCGTTCGAGCTCGGTGAGCGGCGATGGGCGGTGCTTGCCTCATCTTGCAGCACGCTCCTTCGGTTCAGGCGGCCTCGACCCGGTTGAACCACCGTCGCGACCCCAGCCGCAGCCAGTCGCGTCGCGGTTGAAGCCCGCGACGGATCGCGATGGCCTTCACGCGCTTCTGCGCTTCGCCCTTGGGCACGCTGTCATGCGTCATCGTCTGGTAGAGCCGCACCAGCCGGTTGAAATCCTTGCGCGACAGTCGGCCTTTCTTGATGTTCTTCTGCATGAAGGCGCTCAGATAATGGTCTATCTGGCTCTCCAGCGCGACCGACTGCGACTGCGATGTGCTGTACAGGATGCCGCGCGCTTCGTCGAGCGAGAGCCCGAAATCCGTTACGCCCGTCTTCAGAAGGTCGAGTTCCTGCTCGGCATAGATGACGCTATGGCCGTTCGCGTGCAGCCGAACAAGATCGACGAAGCGCCGGAACCCTCCGGCTCCGCCAGCGATGTCGCGTGCATACACTTCCTGACCCATCATTGAGAACGTCACCTGAACATCGCGCTGCTAAGGCTGACGATACTCGGAGAATACGCGAAAGCAAGCCTTTAGAATTAGTTGCTGGACATGCGGCATATCGAAGCGACCGGCCCCTGCCGTTGCGTGGAAAGCCGGCGTACGCAGATTGCGCAATGCCGAAAGTCGGGAAAGTTGCTATATGCTATTGGCGTCGCGGACAATTGGGGGACGAGCGGATGGCGGCGAAACGCGCAACGGGCGGAAAGGCCGGTCGGGGTGCTGCCCTTCCCGGCGTCCGGGTCGAAGAGGGCGAGGCACCGACCCCGCCCGACACTGTCGCTGCCGCCTTGGCCGCACCGGCCGTCGACAAATCCGAAACCGTGTCTGAAGCAAAGGGCGAACCGACGATGACGACTGACGCTGGAGAGAAGCCGGTGGGCGCGGCAGCAGAAGGCGGTGCGGCACCGCGAGCGAAAGGCGGGCGGTGCGCGGGCGTGCTGGCGGCGTGCAGTCTGGTCGTCGCCGTACTGGCCTTGGCAGCGGCCCTGGCCTCGCCGTTCTGGATGCCGAAAGTCATTGCGAATGACGAGCAGGCGGGCCGTGTCACGGTGCTTGGGGCTGCCCATCTGTCGAACGCCATCGCGAGCGGGCGCCCCTTCGATACCGACTTGGCGCTCATTCGTGCGGCCGTGCCGAATCTCGGTGACGATCTTGATCGCGTGCTGGGCGCTCTCCATGTCTACGCTCCGGCGGGACGTCCTGCGTTGTCGGACCTGCAGCGAAGCTTCGATAGCCAGTCCAGCCGGCTGGTGGTTTTGAAGGTCACAGGCAAGGCGGATCAGAACTGGCTGAACTGGACAGCGGAAAAGATCGCTTCGGTTGTCCGTCTGGAGTCGATGATGGCTGAGGTCTCCCGCCCGGATACGGCGCAGGAACTTGAGATGCTGCGAAGCGCGGCCGAGGCGATGCTGGCCGGCCAGGTGCAGATGGCGGTTGCATCTGTCGACCGGTTGGCACCGGATTCCCAACAGGCGCTCGCGGAATGGCGCGCCGCCGCGGTGCGTCAGGTGGCCTTGGACGGTTACGCCGCGGAACTCGACCGGCTTGCCAAGGCACGGTCGGCCCGCGGTCCCGTCATCATGCTTCCATGGTAGCCGCTGCACGCAAATCCGGCTGGTGAGCAGCCTGTCCTCCGTATTTCCGGAACCCGCAATTCGCGGGACCTCAACGACACGCGCAACCTTCGCAATGCAGGAAAGGGCCGCATGAGAAAGCTGGTCCGGACGGACGAAGTCAAACTGGCCTATCGCCGCTATGCCACGGTCTACGACAGGCTGTTCGGCGCGGTGTTCGAGCCGGGACGGCGATCCGCAGTGGAGAAGATCAACCGGCTGGAGAAGCAGCGGATCCTGGAGGTGGGTGTCGGGACGGGACTGTCATTGAGCCACTATCGCAAGGACGCCCGGGTGACAGGGATCGACCTTTCGAAGGAGATGCTCGACAAGGCGCGCCAGCGCGTCGAGACCTGCGGCCTAGCGCATGTCGAAAGCCTGCTGGAGATGGATGCGGAGGCGATGAGTTTCGCCGATGCGTCCTTCGATGTCGTTGTGGGCATGTATGTGGCCTCGGTCGTTCCGAACCCTGAGAAGCTGTTGTCGGAAATGCGCCGGGTCTGCGTTCCGCACGGCGATATCGTGCTGGTGAACCATTTTACGTCACGCAATCCGCTCTTGCGCGGCCTGGAAAAAGGGCTGTCCCCATTCGCCGGAAAGATCGGGTTTCAGGCGGATTTCCAAATGGCTCCCTTGCTCGAACTGGCGGGGATCGAAGTGACGGAAATCGCCCCCGTCAACATGCTGGGCTATTGGACCTTGATCCGGATGCGGAATGTGCCGCGGGCGGGCAATGCGCCGGGCACGGTGGCGCAATTGGAATATTCGGGCGAATACGATATGCCGGGGCGGTCGTCGGCCGCCGAATAGGCCCGTTCTCGCCGGGTATCGAATTCAGCGGACCGCCGGACCGAGGGTGCCGGTCGTATGGAAATTCTTCTGGGAGCGCTCAAGTTCATCGCGGTGATGCTGCTGCCTGTCGTGGTGGCGGCGCTGGTGGAGCGGCTCGTCTATCTGGTTGCAAACGATGAGTTCAAGACGGTGCCGATCCTGCAGCATCTCTCGAAGCTGCATGGGTTCGTGATCGCCTGCGCGCTGATCTACAGCAACTTCAACGGACGCTACTTCGACCTCGAGCGGCTGTTCATGACCGACAGCCCCTGGAGCATTTCGTTCTCGGATTTCATGCGCGAGCGAAGCAACGTCTTTTCCTACGCGCTCGAACCGGTCATCGCGCAGATTTCGCGTCCGGATGCGCACCCGGAAATGGTTGCTGTCGCCATTGCGGCGGTCTTGCTGCCGGCGATTTGCGCGGCCTTCGCGTTCAGGCTATGGCCGCGGCGCACCGCGTGGCGTGCGATGGCGGCTTGCGCCATTCGCAG
>JBFWNZ010000109.1:0-10614 GCA_050250795.1 Alphaproteobacteria bacterium
CTCTCCTACAGCCTGAACAATCAGCTCGGCTACATGGTGGTCGGCATCGGCATCGGCACGGAACTGTCCTTGAACGGCACGGCCGCGCATGCCTTCGCCCATATCCTCTACAAAGCGCTGCTGTTCATGTCGATGGGCGCGGTTTTGTATCGCACGGGCACAGTGAAGGCATCCGAACTGGGCGGCTTGTACAAGAGCATGCCCTGGACGACGGGGTTCTGCATCGTCGGCGCCATGTCGATTTCGGCGTTCCCGCTGCTCAGCGGGTTCGTAACGAAGTCCATGATCATGAGTGCCGCGGCGGAAGAGGGATATTACGCCGTGTTCCTGGTGCTCTTGTTCGCGTCCGCCGGCGTGATGGAGCATTCGGGAATCAAGATTCCGTATTTCGCGTTCTTCGCCCATGACAGCGGACGCCGCGTCAAGGAAGCGCCTTGGAACATGCTTCTGGCGATGGGGCTGACCGCATTCTTGTGCATCGCCATCGGGGTCTATCCCTATCCGCTTTACGAAATCCTGCCCTTCCCCGTGGACTACGTGCCCTTTACCGCGACGCATGTCGTGACGATGTTGCAACTTCTGATGTTCTCGGTTCTGGCTTTTGCCGTGCTGGTGCGCACCGGGCTGTATCCGCCGGAGATGCCGTCGGTAAATCTGGATTTCGATGTGGTCTATCGAAAGCTGCTTCCGGCCGTCGCTCTTCGTGTCCGTGGGGCAGCGACGGCGGTTGCCGCGGCATTCGCCCAGATGGCGAATACGCTATCTGCCTTTCTGCTGGATCGCGTACTGCATTATCACGGACCGCGCGGCGTGCTGGCGCGGACCTGGGCGGTTGGAAGCGCCGCCATCTGGGTGGTCGGTCTGCTCGTCATCTATATGCTGCTTTATTTCGTCTAGCCGGGTGCCGCGTCAGAGGGGGGCGGCAGCCAATCGTCCGGGCACCAGCCGACGCAGAGTCCGGTCCGGAGGAAAGACGATGGTGACGCGCGTTCCCGCCCCGGGTTTGCTCGAAAGCGTCAATGTGCCGCCATGGATCTCGACCAGCGATTTGACGATGGGCAGACCTAATCCTGTTCCCGCATGACGGCTCGTTTCGATGCTGCTTACCTGGCCGAAAGGGGACATGACGGTCGTCCGGTCGCTTTCGGCGATGCCGATTCCCGTATCGGAAACCACCAAACGGATTCGATCGTCGTCGGTCAGGTGAATCCGGAGCTGGACGCGTCCGCCAGGCGGCGTGAACTTGTTCGCGTTGGATAAAAGGTTGAGCAATATCTGCCGTACGGCTCGCTCATCCGCATGCAGATCGGGCAGCCTCGACTGAACGACGACGCGGAACCGCAGGCCGTTGTCCTGCATTTGCGCCTGCATGACTTTTGCGGTCTCGCGGACGAGCTTTGCGATGTCGATGGATGTCGATCGAAGTTCGTGTTTGCCGGCTTCGATCTTCGACATGTCCAGAATGTCGTTGATCAGATCGAGCAGGTGGCGGCCGCTCAGCAGGATGTCGTTTGCGTACTCCGCGTAATGCGGGTTCCCCAACGGGCCGAACATGCGCTGGTGCATAATCTCGGAAAATCCGATGATGGCATTCAAAGGCGTGCGCAGTTCATGGCTCATCATGGCCAGGAAGTTCGACTTCGCCTTGTTGGCGCGTTCGGCCGTCTCCAGAGCCCGCTGCAGCGCCTGCTCGGACTCCTTGCGTTTCGTGGCGTCCACGATCGCGCTCTGGAGCACACGCTGACCGCGCCATTGGATGACCTGAACGGCTCGATTCACCCAGAAGCGCCGGCCATCGCGATGCAGGGCGGCGTGCTCGTACGCGGTGGAGGAGATGTCCCCGGCAAGCCTGGCCATCCGATACGCAAAGATGCGCGAGCGTTCCTCCGGTGCGACGAGTTCCAGCGCGTCTGTGCCGATCAAGTCATCGGGGCCGTCGAACCCGTACATCTGCGCCAGGGCTCGATTGGCGAACAGGATACGGCCATCGGCACCGTTGATGCAGATGCCGTGCAGGGAGCCCTCGGCGAGATGCCGGAATGCTTCCTCGCTTTCGCGGAGTGCCTCGTTGGCGCGATAGCGTTCGGTGACATCGAGCAGGGTTGCCTGCACGGCGGGCCGTCCGTCCCAGAGGATGGTTCGGACGGCATTCTCGATCCGTATCCGGGAACCATCGCGTTGCAGACCGTCGAATTCGTATCGCGATGGCGGGGCGGGACCTTCGCGCGGGTCCATGCGGCGGCGTGTGAAGTCGAGAATCCGCCAGTGGTCCCTCGGAGCGACAAGCCGGACGAAGTGATCCAGTTCGGTGATCTGCGCCGGCGTTTCATAACCGAACATTCCGGCCAGAGCGCGATTGGCGAAGACCGGCTTGCCCTCGATATGGATAAGAATGCCTTGTCGCGAGTCCTCAATCAGGCTGCGGAACTGCTTTTCGCTCTCGCGCAGGGCGGATTCGGCGGCGTGACGCTCGGTGACGTCCTTGGACACGGACACATAGCCGCCGTCCGGCATGGGGAAACGCCGGATTTCGATCCGTCGCCCGTCCGAGAGTTGACGCTCCTCATCGACGACGCGTCGCATGAACGCCCGGTCCTTCAGGACGGCTTTTGCGACGCTGGCGGGATCGCCGGAGCCGTAGACTCCGCTTGGCGCGATCGTCTGAAGAATATCCATCAGGGGAGTCCCGCGAACCAACGGCAGGTCGATCGACCGGTCGACGGCGTTTCTGAAGCGGTCATTCCAGGCGACAAGCTTCAACGTCTTGTCGAAGGCCGCAAATCCCTCGTCGATCGAATTCAGCATGGCCTGCATCATCGCCGATTGATCGGCCAGGGTTTGCTCCGTGCGCTTTCGCTCGGTGATGTCGAGGCGGATCGCGACGATGCCGCCGTCCGAAGTGCGGCTTTCCTGGATCAGCACGCAGGTGCCGTCGCGCCGCTGCTGTTCGAAGGGGGCTCCCGGATTGCGATGGCGGGTGAGTCGCTCTCGTATCCATTCATCGGCGGAGCGGTCGCCCAGGTCTGGGACGCCCTTATCCAAGGTGTCGCGCACCAACGTCTCGAAGGTTACGCCCGGCGTCAGCATGTCGCTCTGCCATGGCAGAATTGCGCGCGTTCGTTCGTTGCAGAGAACCAGACGATCTTCCTTGTCGAAGAGCATGAAGCTGGCAGGCAGGGCTTCGATGGCATCGAGCAAGCGCTGCTGCGCGGAAGCGAGTTCCGCTTCGGCCTGGACCGCCGCCGTTACATCGCGGCCTGTACCTCTGTACCCTCGCACCTGCCCATCGGCATCGCGGATGGGTTTGCCGCTGATGGAGTGGTAGCTAAGGCATCCGTCGCATCCGATTACGCGCAGCGGCAGATCGCGAAAGGATGCATGACGGGCCATTGCCTCATCGAGGACGGCGGATGAGGCTTGCCCCAGAATGTCGCTCCAGCGCCGGCCCAGCGTGTCCGCGCGTTGCAATCCCGTCACATTTTCATAGCGCTCGGACAGGACGGTGAAGCGGAACTCGGCGTCTTGTTCCCAGAACCAGTCGGACGAGACTTCGGCGAAGTCGCGGAAGCGTTCCTGCAAATCCTGCAGAACCGTCTCGATCCTCTTTCGGTCGGTGATATTCAATCCGAAGCCGCCAAGCGCGATGATCCGGCCATGGGCATCGCGGATCGGAAACTTCGTGATGATCGTGTCGTAAGGAATGCCGTTCCGGCCGATCATCAGAATTTCCCGAGACTGCGGCTGTCCCGTCTCCAGGGCTGCGGCGTCTTGACGGCGCGCCGCTTCGCTTTGTTCCTGCGATAGGAAATCCTCGGATCGCTTGCCGATCAGATCGGAAGCGGGGATGCCGTAAAGACGCTCATAGGTCGCATTCAGAAACTGGAAACGGCCTTGCAGGTCCTTCACGAAGATCGTGACGGGGGATTGTTCGGTGAATGCAAGGATTCGGGCCTGCTCTTCGCGGCGCGCCTGCAGTTCGGCGGAATGGCGCTCTTGCCATTCCCGGATCGTGCGAGCCGCATCGCTCAGTGCGCTCTGTTGCCGATCGACGATGCCTTCCAGTTCATCGATGCGGCGCCGCAAGGCCTGCATTTCGGCAAGCCCGTCATCGTCGGCAGAGAGAGTCAGGTTCGTCCGGTCGGATATGGTTCGCATCAGCGCCGCTTCGTTCCCGATGCAGCATCGCCGCGTATCTTGCAACCTAACCGGTGAAGCGTTAAGCGTTCGCTAACCGATCGCACTGCGCAATCCTGTCGCAGATATGGCGGTTCTTGTCTTTCATCATTTATCTGCGATGCCATGAGTGAACCGGCGGCACGAAACGGCAGCGGGCGCGGCCATCTACGCACGATGCGGGCGCTGCTGCCCTATCTCTGGCCTCCTGGGGACCGGGATATCAAGGCGCGTGTGGTTATGGCGCTCCTTGCCCTGGCCGCGGCGAAGGGTGCGAACGTTATCGTACCACTCTACTACAAGCAGGCTGTGGACGCGCTGGGGATCGAGGGCACCGGGGCATTGGCTCTGCCCCTCGGCCTTTTGCTGGCCTATGGCGCTGCGCGCGTGGCCTCGGTGTTTTTTCAGGAGGTTCGAGAATCCGTTTTTGCCAAGGTGTCTGCCCGGGCGATCCGGACTGCGGCCTTGCGGACCTTTCGGCATCTGCATGCACTGAGCCTGCGGTTCCATCTCGAACGGCAGACCGGCGGATTGTCGCGGGTGATCGAGCGCGGCATGGCGGGCATCGATTTCGTGCTCTCCTTCATGCTGTTCAACATCCTGCCCACATTGCTGGAGATCGCCCTTGTCTGCGGAATCCTGTGGGGTTTGTTCAACTTCTGGTTTGCGCTCGTCACCTTCGTGACGATTGCCTTCTACATCGTCTTCACCATGCTGGTGACGGAGTGGCGGCTGAAATACCGGCGCGAGATGAACGAGCGCGATACCGAGGCCAACACCAAAGCCATCGACAGCCTGCTCAACTACGAGACGGTCAAATATTTTGGGAACGAAGCGCATGAAGCGGCGCGCTTCGACCGCGCGATGGCGGCGTATGAGCATGCGTCCGTCCGGAGCGTGGTCAGCCTTTCCGTGCTGAATGTCGGTCAGGGCACGGTCATCGCGATCGGTTTGGTGGCGATCATGGCGATGGCCGGCACGCAGGTCGTCGACGGCAGAATGACGGTCGGCGATTTCGTGCTGGTCAATACCTACCTGATCCAGTTGTACCTGCCGCTGAATTTCCTCGGCTATGTCTACCGCAACATGCGCCAGTCGCTGACCGACATGGAGGCGATGTTCAGGCTGCTCGATATTCCCGCAGAAGTGCGCGACGCACCGGAGGCGCCTCCACTTGCCCTGTCCGGCGGTCGGATCGAGTTCCGGAATGTCGATTTCCATTACGATCCGCGACGGCCGATCCTGCATGGCGTGTCGTTCACCGTGCCGTCCGGCAAGACCGTTGCGATCGTCGGGCCGTCGGGCGCAGGAAAATCCACCATCAGCCGCATCCTGTTCCGCTTCTACGATGTTGCGGCCGGCGCCGTTCTGATCGACGGACAAGATATCCGGCAGGTGCGTCAGGACAGCTTGCGCGCAGCCATCGGCATCGTGCCCCAGGACACCGTGCTGTTCAACGATACGGTATATTATAACATTTCATATGGGCGCCCGGCCGCCACGAAGGAAGAGGTGGAGGCGGCAGCCCGTCACGCCCGTATCCACGATTTCATCGAGGGCCTGCCGGATGGATACAAGGCGATGGTCGGCGAACGTGGATTGAAATTATCGGGCGGCGAGAAGCAACGTGTCGCCATCGCGCGGACCATTCTGAAACGCCCTACAATCCTGTTGTTCGACGAAGCAACCTCGGCGCTGGACACGCATACGGAACGCGAAATTCAGAAAAGCCTGGCGGAAGTGTCGCTCGACCGGACGACATTGATCATCGCGCATCGGCTGTCGACGGTTGTGGATGCCGACGAAATCCTGGTGTTGGACCGGGGACGGATCGTCGAACGGGGATCGCATGCCGACCTGCTCGCACGCCGAGGCGCCTATGCGGCGATGTGGTTGCGCCAACAGCGGTCGGAAGGAGCGGCCGTCGAAGCCGGATGACGCGCCGATGGCAAGGCGCTATAGGAGGGACATGCGCATCGCAATCCCCATGCTTCTCCTCGGCTTTCTTTTCGCGATCCCGGCCTTCGCGCAGGAGGTCGAACCCTTCGAGCGTTCCAGCCTTGCTATCGAGAGCGCAAAAGGGCGGCACGCGTTTTCGGTCGAGGTTGCGCGCAGCGTGCGGCAACAGGCGCAGGGGTTGATGTATCGGCGCGACATGGCGGCGGACCATGGCATGCTGTTCGACTACAATCCGCCGCGCCGTGTCGCAATGTGGATGAAGAACACCTTCATTCCGCTCGACATGCTGTTTATCGGCGCGGACGGGCGCATCGTCAGCATTGCCCAGCGCACACTGCCTCAATCGCTCGATCTGATCGATTTCGCGGGACCGGTTCGCGGCGTGCTGGAGCTGAATGCGGGTACGGTTGCGCGGCTCGGCATTGCCACCGGGGATCGCGTTGTGCATCCGATATTCGCAGGCAATTGACGGCCTGCCGCGATCATCCTCGACAAGCCGCTATATATTGTAGAGGGCGGCAGCCGAAATACCGTATACTTGATAAGATACGACGCCGATACACGGAGAATGCGGTTCGATGCTTCGGCTATCCCACTTCGCCCGCATGGCGGTGCTTCCTCTGTTTCTGCTCGGTGGGTGTGCCGATACCCCACGCTTGGCGGGCAATACGTTCCGGACCCTGTCCAACGATCCGCTTGGCGTGAATGTCAGCTACGACTTTCAGTATCTGGGCGAAGCCAGCTACACGGTGCCAAACAAGACGTCGGCGGATGCATGGCTGTTTCAGAACATGCATCACGCCTATCCGGGCGAGTATCTACAGGTGCTCCACGTCAAGGAACTCAACCAGTATGAAACCGGACCCGGGGACGTCGTGAACCTTGGGCGCAAGCAGTACAAGTCCCAGCTTTTCTGCGTGGCCTGGTCGGGCGAAGGCATCGCCCAGATGGAGCATGGCGACGAACTTCTGCCCTATATGGATTTCCTGCATCGGTACGTCGATGCGTCGCGCTTTGCGATGATCCGGCGCTTTATCCCGCAACGCCGGGATGACGATCACGACCGCGTCGATATCGTCTTCATCGAGGACATGGTCCGCTACGGCTTCGACTGCAAACCCTTTGCCGACCCCAGTGCTCCGGAAGGGGACGGGGCAAAGGACTACCTCACCAGTTTCAAGATCCGCTCACTGCGGGCGTTCGAAATTATCCGATAGGACAGGCAGCGCTCAGACTGCCGCCTTTAAGCGGGGGAGCCCATGACGATCACCCTGTACGAGAATTTCCGCGCCATCTTCTACACACCATTCTACCTCGTGCATGCCTTGGGAGCATTCGAGGCGGAAGGTGTGGACGTGGAGATGTCGCTGGCGCCGGTGCAGCCGCAGGTCGGGGCGGACGTGATCGCGGGGCGGGTCGATGTCGCCTGGGGCGGTCCGATGCGGGTGATGGTGCATCATGATGAGGCTCCGAACTGCGGGCTCGTCTCCTTCTGCGAAGCGGTCCGGCGCGACCCGTTCATCCTGGTCGGGCGCACGCCCAAGCCGGATTTTGCGCTGTCCGATCTCAAGACGACCCGACTTGGCAGTGTGTCGGAAGTGCCGACCCCCTGGATGTGCCTCCAGGAGGACGTGCGGCAGGCCGGCATCGACCCGGCGACGCTGCCTCGGGTCGGCGACCGCACGATGCCGCAGAATGTGGCGGCCTTGCGGGCGGGCGAACTCGATGTCGTGCAGCTCTTCCAGCCTTATGCCGAGGAATTGCTGGCCGACGGCACGGGGCACCTTTGGTACGCGCAGGCAACGCGCGGCCTGTGCAGCTATACGACCTATAATGCGTTGCGGCGTACGGTCGAGACCAAAGGCGACGCGCTCTACCGTATGACGCGCGCGATGTACCGGACGCAGAAGTGGCTCGCCGCTGCGGATACGACCGCTGTCGTCGGTGCGCTCCGGCCGTTCTTTTCCGAACTGCCGATGGAGATTCTGACGGCGTCGGTGCAGCGCTATCGCGACCTTGGCATCTGGAGCACCGATCCGGTGATGCAGCCCCAGGGCTTCACCCGGCTGCGCCGCAGCCTGCTGACCGGCGGGCTCATCAAATATGCACCGGACTATGACGGTGCGGTGGACATGCGCTTCGCGCATCAGGTTGTCCGCGAAGACCCGCCCTCCATGTGAGGCATCTCTCGGCGCTTGCTCCGGCGGCCTCGAAACCTTAGCTTCTCCGCCGTCGGGGCGTGGCGCAGTCTGGTAGCGCATCTGCTTTGGGAGCAGAGGGTCGTTGGTTCGAATCCAGCCGCCCCGACCAATTCCCTCCCGGTGCGCCGGTTCCGGGCGCCCGTATCCCTCAAGAGGAGACGTCCGATGGCCGCCAAGGATCCGTACGATCGTAACGAACGCTTTCAGAGCGGCGACAAGGTCCGGCGCGAGGTGCTGGGCGAGGACCGCGTCAACAAGGCGGTCGCACGCGACAGCGACAGCGATTTTACGACGCCGCTGACGCAGTGGACCACGGAGAACATCTGGGGCCAGATTTGGACCCGGCCGGGTCTCTCGCGTCGCGACCGCAGCATGATCAATCTCGCGATGCTGGCGGCCGTGAACCGTCCGCACGAGATCGAGTTGCATCTGCCGGGCGCGCTCAAGAACGGGCTGACGCGGGCGGAAATCCAGGAAGTGCTGTTGCAGGTAACGGCTTATGCCGGAGCGCCGGCGGGCGTCGACTCCTTTGCCGTCGTTCACAAGTTCTTCAAGGAACGCGGCGAGTAGAACCGTACCGAAGCAGGGAGGCCGAGCATGAGCGACAAGCGTATCGGATTCATCGGATTGGGCATGATGGGCGGGCCGATGACCGGCCGTCTTCTGGACCGCGGCCATAAGCTGGTCGTGCTCGATGTGGATGAGACGAAGATACAGGCAGCCGTCGCACGCGGTGCCGAGCGGGCGTCGAGCCCCAAGGATTTGGCCTCCCAGGTCGATACGGTGATCGTCAGCCTGCCGACCCCGGCCGTGGTGGAGAAGGTCGCCCTTGGGCCGGGCGGCCTCGTGGAAGGAACGGCGATCAAGGACTATGTCGACCTGTCCACGACCGGTGCGGTGGTTGCGAAGCGCGTGGCGGCCGGCCTGAAGGCCAAGGGTATCGAAGCGCTCGACTGTCCGGTTAGCGGCGGCGAGCCGGGCGCCATCAAGGGCACGCTCGCGATCATGGTTTCGGGCAACCGTGCGCTTTACGACCGGGTGAAGCCGTATCTGGACGTCGTCGGCAACCAGCAATTCTATCTCGGCGACAAGGCCGGGCTGGGCCAGACGATGAAGGTCGCGAACAATTTCATGTCGGCGACGAACACCCTTGTCACGGCGGAAGCGCTGGTGATGGGCGTGAAGGCCGGTCTCGATCCCAAGGTCATGCTGGACGTGATCAACGCCTCGACCGGCCGGAACAACGCCAGCGAGACGAAATATCCGCAACTCGTCCTGCCGCGGAAATTCCACAGCATGAAAAGCGAACTGCTGCTCAAGGACCTGACCTTGTGCCGTGACGAGGCGGAATCGCTGGGCGTGCCGATGTGGCTGCTCAATACGGTACGGCAGTATCTTGTCTACGCCTGTGCGCGCGGCGGCGCACAGGAGCCGTCCATCGGTCTGATCCGCTATCTGGAGGAATGGGCCGGCGTGCAGGTGGGCGAGGAAACCGAATAGGCGAGGCCTTGCCTATCCTGCCGTGAACAGGCCTAGGAAGTTCCACCACAGGAACTGCAAGGGCACGATGAGCAGGAAATAGGACAGGCTGTAGAGCAGGCAGAAGCGGACGGCATCCGCGTAGGGAATGCGCGCGAGCGTGATGCCGACCAGCACGGACGGCCCTTGATACGGGAGCAGGATTGCGGCGTTGGCGATGACTTGCGTCATCAGCACGCTCAGCAGGGGCCATCCGGTCGCCTGGGCAATGTCGGCGGCCAAGGGGGTCAGCACGGCCGGCGCGCCCGAAACGGCGATCACATTCGCAACCGCCGTATTGATCGCCAGAATCTTTGCAAAGTTGAGCGCGTTGTCGCCGGGATGAAAATCGGCGGCGCGCAAGACGACATGGCTCAGTTGGCCGCCGAGCCCGCTGTGCTCGACAATCGCGCCCAGGCTGATGGCGCCGGCGACGAAGAGCCAGGGGCCATAGTCCATGTCCTTGCGCAGGGCGTCGGCCGGAACCAGCGCGATCCCCGGCAGGATCATCAGCAACGCGGCGCCGAGGCCGACCCAGGCCGGTGCGATTCCATGCAAGCTGTCCGTCGCCCAGAGTATCAAGGTGAGAAGCAGCAGGATCGACAAGCGACGGGCGTCGGCCGTGAAGGGGGCTGCGGCTTCATCGGTGGCCCGCGGCTGCAGCCGGTCGCGGAAGAGAAGAAGCGCCATGCCCACCGTCACCGCGAGCGAACCGAGGCCGAGAACCGGCATATGCAGCGCGATGAATGGGCCATAGTGCAGC
>JBFWNZ010000110.1:0-10607 GCA_050250795.1 Alphaproteobacteria bacterium
CCGTAGAGCGTGGCGTAGCCGACCGACATCTCGGACTTGTTGCCCGTCGTGACGACCATGTAGCCAAGCTTGTTCGATATCCCCATGAGGATGAGACCGCGGCTGCGCGCCTGTATGTTCTCCTCGGTCGTGTCGGCGGCGCGGTTCTCGAACAACGGCGCCAGCATGCCCTGAAAGGCGCGCATCGCGGGCTCAATCCCGACTTCGTCCAGCCGGATGCCCAGCAGGCGCGCGCATTCGGCGGCATCGTCCAGGCTGTCGCGGCTGGTATAGGGCGACGGCATCATCACGCAGCGCACCCGCTCCGCCCCCAGCGCATCCACCGCGACCGCCGCAGTGATCGCGGAATCGATGCCGCCCGACAGGCCGATCAGCACGCCCGGAAAGCCGTTCTTGACGACATAGTCGCGCAGGCCCAGCACCATCGCCCGATAAATCGCGGTCAGTTCGTCCTCGGGCGGGATCCGCGGGCCAGGCGCGCAGGCCCAGGTGCCGTCCGCGCCGCGCGCCCAGTCGGTCAGCACGACAGACTCTTCCCAGGCCGGCATCTGCACCGCCAGCGAGCGGTCGGGATTGATGACGAAGCTGGCGCCGTCGAACACCAGTTCGTCCTGACCGCCCACCTGGTTGACATAGGCAAGGGCCAGCCCGCTCTCCGTCACCCGGCGCACCGCAAGCTGGATGCGCGTATCGGCCTTGTCGGACTCGAAGGGCGACCCATTGGGAACCAGCAGCAGTTCCGCACCCGACTCCTCCAGGCACTCCACGACATCCGCCACCCAGATATCCTCGCAGATCGGCACGCCGATCCGCACGTCGCGGAAGTTGACCGGCCCTGGCGCGGGGCCGGGCTGGAACACACGCTTCTCGTCGAACACGCCGTAATTGGGCAGCACATGCTTGAAGCGCTCGGCGAGGATTCGGCCGTTCTCGATCAGAAGGACGGCGTTATACGCCGTGCCGTCGACCCGCCAGGGCGTGGGCAGCAGCATCGCGGGCCCGCCATCGGCGGTCGCATCCACGATCTCGCGCACCGCCTGCTCCACCCGGTCGAGGAAGAAGGGCTTGAGGATCAGATCCTCGGGCGGATAGCCGGAGGTGACGAGTTCGCCATACACGATGAGGTCGGCGCCGCCGGCCGCCGCCTTGCCGCGCGCCGCAAGAATGCGGGCGGTGTTGCCGCGGATATCGCCGACGACAGGGTTGATCTGGGCCAGCGCAATCCTGAGTCGGTCGGTCATTCGGAGGTCCCGGCAAGCGAAGCGGCGCCGTCATTGGCAAGCGGCGAGTCCGCCGACTATCTTTAGCCAGGGAAAAACGTCAAGCCTCTCGCGGGGATATGCCGCGGGACGGCCGGGGAGAACCGAATGGCGGACGACCGCAACGCGACCGATGCGACGGCGCTGGCTGCCGGTCCGGCGCGCGTGCAGATGCTGGTGCATCGCGGGATCGACCTGATGATCGCGTCGATGCGCAGCCGTGCCCAGTCGAGCGACGGCGGACGGCTCTCCTTCACCGAGATGCGCGACACCGTCACCCGCTTCAAGTCGAAGCCGCCGCAGAATGTCTTACATTTCTACGAGGAAGCCTGGGAGGAGATCGAGCGCATCGTCGAGGCCCAGCGCTGGGACAAGGAACGGAAATATCCGTTCGAGCGGCTCGTCGTGCACTATTTCGTCCATCTGCTGCCGGAGCGCGGCCAGCCGGCAATGCCGGGCCGCCAGCTGTCGCGGGGCATCATCCCCGGCTTCGTCCAGGCCCTTCAGCAACTGGTCGGGCCCGACCTGTTCGAGACCTATGAGGAACGCTGCCGCGAACTGGTGGAGCGCGTCCGGGAAGAACAGGGCGACGCCTTCACCTGGGACCATGTCTATGCGGATTCGAGCAGCCAGTTGATCGTCAACGACGTGCTGGTGCTGATCGCCCGGCATTTCAGCAATCTGCGCCGCCGCCGCCAATGGATGATGGACCTGATCGACAACGGCATGAAACGCCGCCGCGATCCGGGCGAGAAGGACTGGTTCTTCGGCGAGGCGGAGTTCCACATGCTGATGGATTCGATGTACCGCATCCTGAAGCGCGCCATGCAGGCTCAGCAGGGCCGGCAGGTGTTGGAGAAGCGCTACGGCGCCGCCGCCATCGAGGGGCTGGACGACATGCTGTTCCACCTCGACGAGGAAAAGCGCGCCCTGCCGCCGCCGAAGGCATGACCGGGCGTCTGCGTCTCTGCGTCAACTGGCGCGCCAACCGGATGGTGGATTCCTGCGGCGCCCGCGGCGCCCGCGAACTCGCCGACGCCCTGGACGCAGGTCTTGCCGAACGCGGCCTGGACTGGACGCTGGAACGGGTGCACTGCCAGAGCTTCTGCCATCTGGGCCCGACGCTCCGGCTGCTGCCCGACGGCCGCTTCGTCCTGGGCGCCCAGGCCGAGGACGTGCCGCGCATCCTGGACTGGCTGGCCGCAGACGATCTGGATGCGCTGGTCGCGTGGTTCCCGCAATCGGAGCGGGCGAACCGGCTGCTTGCGCCGAAAGGCTAGCGCCCGCGCACCCGCCCTTCCAGCAGCGCCTTCAAAGCCATCGTCAGCACCGCCAGCAGCGTGAGTACCGTCGCCGCCGCGAAAGCGCCCGCGGCGTTGTAGTCCTGATAGAGCAACTGGATCTGCAGCGGCAGGGTATTGGTCTCGCCCCTGATATTGCCGGAGACGACCGAGACCGCCCCGAACTCGCCCATCGCCCGCGCATTGCACAGCAGCAGCCCGTACAGCAGCGCCCATTTGATGCTGGGCAGGGTGACGCGCCGGAAGATCTGCCAGCCCGAGGCGCCCAGCGTGGCCGCCACCTCCTCCTGCTCGCGGCCCTGCACCTGCATCAGCGCGATCAGCTCGCGGGCGATGAAGGGGCTGGTCACGAACAGCGTGACCAGGACGATGGCCGGTACCGTGAACATCACCTGGATGCCGTAATCGGCAAGCACCGCGCCCAGCGGCCCGTTCGCGCCATACAGCAGCAGATAGCAGACGCCGGCCACGATGGGAGAGACCGAGAAGGGGATGTCGATGGTCGTCAGCAGCAGCTTCTTGCCGGGAAAGCTGTATTTCGTGACGAGCCAGGCGGCGGCCAGCCCGAACAGCATGTTGAGCGGCACGGCGACCGCCGCCGTCAGCAGGGTCAGGCCGATGGCGTGCAGCGTCTCCGGCTGAAGCAGGTTCTCGCGGTAGACCGCAAGCCCTTTGGCCAGCGCCTGGTCGAACACCACGGCGAGCGGCGCCACGACCAGCGCCAGGGTCAGCAGCACGCCCGACACGATCAGCAGCCGGGCACCGGAATGGGGAGCGGTCGCGCGGGTCATGGCTAGTCCTTCACCGCCCGGCGCAAACGCCAGGCCTGGATCGTGTTCGTCGCGAGCAGCAGCAGGAAGGCGAAGGCGAGCAGCACCGTCGCAATGGCCGCCGCCGCCGGATAGTCGTATTCCTCCAGCCGGATGAAGATCAGCAGCGCAGCGATCTCGGTCTTGAAGGGCAGGTTGCCGGCGATGAAGATCACCGCGCCGAACTCGCCCAGGCTGCGCGCGAAGGCCATGGCGCTGCCGGCGAGATGCGCCGGGAACAGCGCGGGATAGATCACCCGCGCGAAGACCTGCCAGCGCGATGCGCCCAGACTGGCGGCGGCCTCCTCCACCTCGGGCTTCAGCTCCTCGATCACCGGCTGCACCGTCCGCACCACGAAGGGCACGCTGGTGAACGCCATCGCGACGGCGACGCCGGCAAGCGTGTAGGCCACCTTGATCCCGCCCGGCTCCAGGAACTGGCCGAACCATCCATTGCCGGCGAACAAGGCGGCGAGCGCAATACCGGCGACGGCGGTCGGCAGCGCGAAGGGCAGGTCCATCAGCGCGTCCAGGATGCGGCGGCCGGGAAAGCGGTAGCGCGTCAGCACCCAGGCCATCAGCAGACCGTATGCGGCATTGAACAGCGTGGCCAGCAGCGCCGCCCCGACCGTGACCTGGAACGCCGCCACCGCGCGCGGGCTCGACACGACGTCCCAGAAGCGCAGCCATCCGGCATCGGCCGTCTTGAGCAGCAGCGCCGCCACCGGCAGCAGCACGATCAGCGCGAGATAGAGCAAGGTCGCGCCCATCGTCAGGCCGAAGCCCGGCAGCACGCGCCGCCGCCCCCGGCGCAGGGCCGGGGGCAGGACGCCGCGGATAGCGGATGCCGCGATCATGGCCGCATCTCCTCCGCGCCGGCGCTCAGCGCTTCACAAACACCTTGTCGAGGATACCGCCCTCGGCAAAGTGATCCTTGTTGGCCTTCTCCCAGCCGCCGAACACGTTCTCGACCGTGACCAGCTTCACCTCGGGGAACTCGGCGCGGTGACGGGCGACGACCTCGGGATGGTGCACGCGGTTGGCGAAGCCGGCGATAATCTCCTGCCCCTCGGCGCTGTAGAGGAACTCGAGATAGGCGGTCGCGAGGTCGCGGGTGCCCTTGCGGTCGACATTGCGGTCGACCAGCGCGACCGGGAACTCAGCCAGGATGCTCTGCGACGGCACCACGATCTCGAAGCCGCGGTCGCCATACTGCTTCTTCACCGCGTTCACCTCCGCCTCGAAGGTGATCAGCACGTCGCCGATGCCGCGCTCGATGAAGGTCGTGGTCGAGCCGCGCCCGCCGGTGTCGAAGACCGGTACGTTCGCCAGCAGCTTGCGCACGAACTCCTGCGCCTGGGCGTGATCGCCCTTGGACCGGTCGAGCGCGAAGGCATAGGCCGCCAGATAGGTGTAGCGGGCATTGCCCGAGGTCTTCGGGTTCGGGAACACCGGCTGCACGCCGTCGCGGACCAGATCGCTCCAGTCCTTGATGCCCTTAGGATTGCCCGGCCGCACCAGGAAGGCCGGCAGCGAGTAATAGGGCGAGCTGTTGTTGGGCAGGCGGATCTGCCAGTCGGCCGGGATCAGATTGCCCTTGTCGTGCAGCACCTGGACGTCAAGGAACTGGTTGAAGGTCACGACATCGGCGGGCAGCCCCTCCAGGATCGCACGCGCCTGGGTCGAAGTGCCAGCATGCGACTGCTTCACCGTCACCGTCTGGCCGGTCTTCTTCTGCCAGGCCGCGGTGAACGCCTCGTTGATCTTGGCGTAGAGCTCGCGGGCGATATCGTAGGAGACGTTCAGAATCTCGTTCGGTCCCGCCGTCTGGGCCTGGGCCGGAACGGCGATTGCGGACGCAAGAAGGGCGGCGCCGGCGATGCCGGCGCGAATCAGGGTCTTCATGACAAGCTTCCTTCGGAAGAGGTCGAATTCGGGAATTTGAGGTCGAGAGGCCGGCGGCTCAGGGCCGCGCGGTACACAGGCCCATCCGGGCCAGGGGCATTCGGCCCATGATGCGCAGGATACCGGGCTTCGCCGCCACCGGCTCTTCGCGCAGCCGGACGGGCGCGAACACGCGCCCTTCCGCGACGGTGAGCGCGACCCGATCGCCCGCCGCAAGACCGCGGCGGCGGAACAGATCGCGCGGCATTTCCGCCGTCAGCCCGGGTATGCCGGGCAGGTCGAGCGCCAGCCGCATCGCATTGCCGGCGACGCTGGCGGACCGGATCGTCGCCGGCCCATCCGCCGCCGCCCGGGCGTCGAGATGATGCGGACGGACGAACAGCGTAGACGGACCGTCCGCGGCCGGCACGCGCGCGACGGCAGTGGTGTCGACGCCATCGACGTCGACGATGCCGGCGCGGACCAAGGCGGGCAGCTCGTTGACCCCGCCCAGGAAGCGCAAGACATAGGGGCTTTCCGGCCGGTCGTAGATGTCCTCGGGCGAACCGATCTGCTCGATCCGCCCTTCGTTCAGGATCACCACCTTGTCGGCCAGTTCCAGCGCTTCCTCCTGGTCGTGGGTCACGAACACCGTCGTCATGCCCAGGCGGTCGTGCAGGTCGCGCAGCCATTGCCGCAGATCCTGGCGGACCCGCGCATCCAGCGCACCGAATGGCTCGTCCAGCAGCAGCACCTGCGGCTCGACGGCCAGCGCACGGGCGAGCGCCACACGCTGGCGCTGGCCGCCGGAAAGCTGCGAGGGATAGCGGCCGCCCAGCCCGTCGAGTTGGATCAGGCCCAGCAATTCGTCCACCCGGCTGCGGATCGCCGCATCCGACGGGCGGTTGCGCCGGTCGCGGACGCGCAGTCCGAAGGCGATGTTGTCCGCCACCGTCATATGGTCGAACAGGGCGTAATTCTGGGGCACGAAGCCGACACCGCGTTCCTGCGTCGGCCGCGTCAGCCAGCTTTCGCCATCGACGCGCAGATCGCCCGTATCCGGCCAGTCCAGCCCGACCAGGATGCGCAGCAGGGTCGTCTTGCCCGAGCCCGACGCACCCAGCAACGCGACCAGCTCGCCATCGCCGATCCGCAGATCGACGCCGCGCAGCACGGGCTGCGTCGCGTAGCGCTTATGCAGGTTC
Organism: Alphaproteobacteria bacterium; assembly: GCA_050250795.1. GTDB lineage: Bacteria > Pseudomonadota > Alphaproteobacteria > UBA8366 > UBA8366 > JBFWNZ01. The sequence continues at coordinate 6,459 of JBFWNZ010000110.1, forward strand.
TGAATCTCGATGCCCATGGCCGTCATCCCTGTTGGTGGCAGGAACATAGGCATGCCGCATCGCAAAATCAACTATATAATTGTGTTAGTTATTTTATATTACATTTTATTTTATGTTGTTTATGAATTTTCCTTTTGAAACAGAATGATGATGGCTTCTTAGCCCCGCTCCACGGCCCGGTCCATCCAATGCGCCACGGCGACGGCATGGGCATCGCTGTCCGGCACGCCCATCAACTGCACGCCGAGCGGCATGCCGTCGACCGCGAGATAGGGAAGTGCCAGGGCCGGGCCGCCGATCATCGTCCAGGGGCTGACGAAGCTGCGGCTGCCGGTCTCCATATGCGCCCCGGCGCGGTCGGGCGCGCCGCCGGCGACGTTCGGCCGTTCCACGAAGGGCGCGGGCCCGCTCGACCCCAGCGTGATATAGCCGTCGGTGCCGGCCGCGACCTCGGCCACCTTGCGCCGCGCCGCCGCGCGCTTGGCCAGCGCCTTGCGGTAGTCGTCGGGGCTCATGTCGAGGCCGCGCTTCAGGCGGGCATAGGCCGTGTCGCCGATGGCACGCTCGCGGCCATAGGCGTCGATATAGGCGACGAAGGGCCAGCGGGCCTCGTACATCACGATGTCGGTGGAGAAGTCGTCGCATTCCACCAGCATCCGCTCCAGTTCCTCCACGGCGGCACTGCTGCGGCGGTCGACGATCTCGACGCCGGCCGCGAGGAGACTGGCGATGAAGCGCTCGAACAGTTCGCGCACCGGCCCGTCCACCTGCGACCAGCCCAGCGTGTCCAGCCGCACCAGCCGCTTCGGCTTCTGCGCCGCCGGCAGGTCGAGCGGGCCGTCCAGGCCGGGATGGCCGTTATGCCCCCCGACCCGTTCGGCGATCCGCCGCGCCGTCACCCAGGCATCCGCCAGGGTTGCCGCCATCGGGCCGATATGGTCCTGGCTGGGCGCGATGGGGTGCATGCCGCCGATGTTCAGCGCGCCCCAGCTCGGCTTGAAGCCGTAGACCGCGCTGAACGACGAGGGCCGGATCAGCGAGGCCATGGTCTGATTGCCGATCGAACACGGCACCATGCGCGCACCGACCGAGGCGCCGGAGCCGCTGGACGAACCGCCGGCGGTGCGGTCGGTGTCGAAGGGGTTGCGTGTCGGCGGGGACTTGCCCATCGCATATTCCGGCACCTGGGTCTTGCCCAGGATCACGCCGCCTTCCTGGCGCAGCGCCCAGACGCAGGCGGCGTCCCGTCCGCCGGACCAGCCCTTGAACAGCGGCGCGTTCTGCTGCATCGGCATGTCCTTGGTCTCGATGGTGTCCTTGATCCCGAAGGGACAGCCGTCGAGTGGCCCGAGCGGACGCCCGGCGCGATAGCGGTCGGTCGCGGCGTCGGCGGACCGCCGCGCCTCCTCCTCGTCGATATAGGAGAAGGCGCGCACCTTCGGCTCCAGCGCATGCACCGTCTCCAGGCAGCGCTCCAGAAAGGCGCGCGGACTGTCGCTGCCGTCGCGGAAGGCCGGGGTCGCGGCGAGGAAGGACAGCCGCTCGTAACGGTCGGGATCGTAGCTGCCGCGGCTCGCGGCTCCGGTGTCGAGGGAAAGACGCTGCATCGGCCGGACCTCCTGGCTGGGCGGGACCGGGGCAGCTTAGCGCCAAGCACGCGTCTATTCGACGGTCACGCTCTTCGCCAGGTTGCGCGGCTGGTCGACGTCGGTGCCCTTGAGAACGGCCGTGTGATAGGCCAGCAGCTGCACCGGAATGGCATAGAGCAGCGGGGCGACGAAGGGATCGACCGCGGGCAGCTCGATGGCCGCATAGGGCCGGGCGGCGGCGTTCATGCGGGCGATGCCCTGGGCGTCGGACAGCAGGATCACCTTGCCGCCGCGCGCAATCACTTCCTGCACATTGCCCGCCGTCTTCTCGAACAGCGGATCGTTGCCCGGTGCGATCACGATCACCGGCACGCTCTCGTCGATCAGCGCGATGGGACCGTGCTTCATCTCGCCGGCGGCATAGCCCTCGGCATGGATGTAGCTGATCTCCTTCAGCTTCAGCGCCCCTTCCAGCGCCAGCGGATAGGCGGTGCCGCGGCCGAGATAGAGCACGTCGCGCGCATCGACCATTGTCGCCGCGAGGCGCTGGATCGCCGCGTCATGGTTCAGCACCTCCGCCGCCCGGGCCGGCACTTCGGCCAGCGCCAGCGCCAGTTCGGCCTCGCGCGCCGCCGAGATCGTGCCGCGCGCCCGGCCGAGCGCCACAGCAAGGCAGGCCAGCACGGTCAGCTGCGTGGTGAAGGCCTTGGTCGAGGCGACACCGATCTCAGGGCCCGCAAGTGTGCGCAGCACCGCGCCAGACTCCCGGGCGATGCTGGATTCCGGCACGTTGACGACCGACAGGATGTATTGCCCCTGGGCCGCCGCGTAGCGCAGCGCCGCCATCGTGTCCATCGTCTCGCCGGACTGGCTGACGAACAGCGACAAGCCCTTCTCCGGCATCGGCAGCTCGCGGTAGCGGAACTCCGACGCCACGTCGATTTCCACCGGCACCCGCGCCAGCCGCTCGATCCAGTATTTGCCCACGAGGCCCGCGTAATAGGCCGTGCCGCAGGCGCTGATCGAGATGCGCTGGAAGGATGCGAGATCGCAGTCCATCGGCGGCAGGGTGATGGTGCGTTCCGCCGGGTTCAGCATGGTCTGGAGCGTGTCGCCGATCACCGCCGGCTGCTCGTAGATCTCCTTGAGCATGAAGTGGCGGAAATTGCCCTTGCCGATCATGGCACCGGACAGCGCGGTCTCCACCACGCGGCGCTGCACGACCGCGCCCGCGGCATCGTGGACCGTCGCGCCGTCCCGCGTCACCACGGCCCAGTCGCCTTCCTCCAGATAGGAAATCCGCTGGGTCAGGGGCGCGAGCGCAAGCGCATCGGAGCCGAAATACATCTCGCCCTGACCGTAGCCGATGGCGAGCGGGCTGCCGCGCCGCGCACCGATCATCAAATTGTGCTCGCCGGCAAAGATGAGGACCAGCGCGAAGGCGCCGGTCAGCCGCGGCAGGGCGGCCGCCACCGCTTCGCACGGCGACAGCCCCTCGTCCAGAAGCTGCGTCACCAGATGCGCGATGACCTCGGTATCCGTGTCGCTGGTGAAGCTGTGGCCATGCGCCTCCAACTCGCCGCGCAGCTCGTGGAAATTCTCGATGATGCCGTTATGGACCACGGCGACGCGGCGCGTGGCATGCGGATGGGCATTGGTCTCGTTCGGCACGCCATGCGTCGCCCAGCGCGTGTGGCCGATGCCGATGGTGCCGTCGAGCCCCTCGCGCGCCAGCGCCGCTTCCAGGTTGACCAGCTTGCCCTGGGCGCGGCGACGGCCGATCCCGCCATTCACCACCGTGGCGATGCCCCCCGAATCGTAACCGCGGTATTCCAGCCGCCGCAGCCCCTCGACAAGGAGAGGTGCCACCGGCTGTTTGCCGACGATGCCGATGATGCCGCACATGGCCTTCTACTCCCCGCTCTTCGCCGCCTTGGCGCGGCGGCGGGATTCGCGGAACACCGGCGCCCGGCCGGGCATGTCCAGCTGCGCCCCGCGCGCCACCGCGAGCGCATCGTCCTTCACGTCGCGCACGATGGTGCTGCCGGCGCCGACGATGGCGCCGTCGCCGATCCGCACCGGGGCGACCAGCGCGCTGTTCGAGCCGATGAAGGCACCTCTGCCGATCACCGTGCGGTGCTTGGCGACGCCGTCGTAATTGCAGGTGATGGTGCCGGCCCCGATATTCGCCTTCGCCCCCACATCGGCATCGCCCAGATAGGTCAGGTGATTGGCCTTCGCGCCCTCGCCCAGCACCGCGTTCTTCACCTCGACGAAGTTCCCGACATGCGCGTCCGCCCCAACCTTGGTGCCGGGACGCAGCCGCGCGAAGGGACCGACGATGGCGCCGGGGCCGACCTCGGCCCCCTCCAGATGGCAGAAGGCGCGAATCTCCGCGCCCGCCGCCACGCGCACGCCCGGCCCGAACACCACATTCGGCCCGACCGTCACATCCGCCGCCAGATCCGTGTCGTGGCTGAACCAGACCGTTGCCGGGTCGAGCAGGGTCGCACCCGCCGCCATCGCGGCCTCGCGCCGCCGCCCCTGCCACAGCGCCTCG
>JBFWNZ010000111.1:0-10600 GCA_050250795.1 Alphaproteobacteria bacterium
CAGCACGATCAAGGTCGAGGCCCTGGCCGGGCTGACCACCTTCCTCACCATGGCCTACATCGTCTTCGTCAATCCGGCGATCCTGGCGGATGCCGGCATGGATCGCGGCGCGGTCTTCGTCGCGACCTGCCTCGCGGCCGCCTTCGGCAGCCTCGCCATGGGCCTGCTGGCGAACTATCCCATCGCGCTTGCCCCCGGCATGGGCCTCAACGCCTTCTTCACATACACCGTCGTCGGCCAGATGGGGCATAGCTGGCAGGTGGCGCTGGGGGCCGTGTTCATTTCCGGCGTTCTGTTCCTGATCCTCAGCCTGCTGCCGGTGCGCGAATGGATCGTCAACGCGATCCCACGCAGCCTGAAGATCGGCATTTCCGCCGGCATCGGCATGTTTCTCGGAATCATCGCCCTGAAAAACGCCGGGGTGATCGTGGCGCATCCTGCCACGCTCGTCAGCGTCGGCGACCTGGGCCAGCCGGCGACCCTGCTGGCGGCGCTCGGCTTCGCCGCGATGATCGCGTTCGACCGGATGCGCATTCCCGGCGGCATCCTGCTGGCGATCTTCGGGGTCACGGTGCTCGGCATCCTGCTGGGACAGGCCCAGTTCGCCGGCATCGCCTCGATGCCCCCGTCCATCGCCCCGACGCTTCTACAGATGGACGTCGCCGGCGCGCTCCAGATCGGACTGGTGACGATCGTCTTCGCCTTCCTGTTCGTCGACCTGTTCGACACCGCCGGCACGCTGATCGGCGTCGCGCATCGCGCCGGCATGCTGGACGCCCAGGGCCGCCTGCCCCGGCTGCGCAAGGCGCTGCTCGCCGACAGCTGCGCCACCATGGTCGGGGCGACGCTCGGCACCTCGACCACCACCAGCTATATCGAGAGCGCGGCCGGCATCAATGCGGGCGGGCGCACCGGACTGACGGCCGTTATCGTCGCCGTCCTGTTCCTGCTCGCCCTCTTCCTGGCCCCGCTGGCCGCGACGATCCCCGCCTTCGCGACCGCCCCGGCCCTGCTGTTCGTGGCCTGCCTGATGATCCGCGGCCTGTCCGAAATCGACTGGGACGACGTGACCGAGGCCGCTCCGGCGGCGCTCACCGCGCTGGCCATGCCGCTGACCTTTTCCATCGCCACCGGGATCGGCATCGGCTTCGTCACCTATGTCGCGGCCAAGCTTCTCTGCGGCCGCATCGGCGAAATCGGCCTGGCGCCGCCGATCATCGCCGCGGCTTTCGCAATCAAATTCGCCATGCTGTGACCCCCGCGAAAGATTCTGCTGCGACGACGCGTCTCATGGACGGATTCAGCGTGACAGAAAGCATCCCTTCGTATACATTCCTGCGCACAATAATTGCCGAAACGCCGCAATTCAGTGTCGGCGTGGAACGGCCCAAGTTTGGGGAGGGAAGCAGGGTCCAAAACGTCGGACCGCTTCGCAAAAGCAAGCGAGAAGCCGATTCCACGACCCTGAGACCAGATTGCGAGGGGCCTGCGTTTAACGCAGGCCCTTCTTTTTTGGGGATCAGCCCTGCCAGAAGCCTTCGGGCACCCGCATCCAGGGCGGGTTGAGCGCGGCGATCCGCGCCTGCACCGCACAATCGGCGCGGTGCGTGCCCGGCAGATAGCCGAGGCTCATCAGGAATTCGCCGGTGATCTCGCCACCCGTGAAGCGGAACTGCCGCTTGAAGGCGCGGATCCAGTCCTCCTTGCGCAGCGGATGCTGCGCCGCCAGCCAGCCGGCGAATCCGCCATGGCTGGCCCGCATCGCCTGAATCTGGCCTGCATTATGGATGATCGCGTCGATCTTCAGCCGGTTGCGGATGATCCCCGGATCGGCCAGCAGGCGCGCGACGTCTTCCGGGCCGAACGCCGCGACCCGGTCCACGGCGAACTCCGCGAAGGCCTGGCGCAGCGCCGCCCGCTTCTTCAGCACGGTCAGCCAGGACAGCCCCGCCTGCATGATCTCCAGCGCCAGCCGCTCGAACAGGACCGTCTCATCCTCCGACGGGAACCCGTATTCCCGGTCGTGATAGGGACCGTGCCAGGGATGGTCCGCGGCAATGGCGCAATAACCGCTCATGGCGCGGCGGAGTAGCGGAGGCTGACGACGCCCGCGTCGATCGCCAGATAAACGCCGGCCCAGACGATTGTCGCGATCAGGGTGGTGACGGCGAATTTCAGCCACAGCCGCGGCCGGGCCGGCGCGCTCGTCTCATGCCCCTGCTCCGGCACCTCGACCGGGCGGTTGCCCCAAGGCAGCACGGTGAACAGGACCAGCCACCAGATGATGACATAGGCGACGATGCCGGTGCCGATTCCCATGGCGCTAGACCTGCTCCAGTTCGATCAGGGTGCCGCAAAAATCCTTGGGGTGCAGGAACAGCACCGGCTTGCCATGGGCGCCGGTCTTCGGTTCGCCGTCGCCCAGCACCCGCGCGCCCTCCGCCGTCAGCCGCGCGCTGGCCGCGTGGATGTCGTCGACCTCGTAGCAGACATGGTGGATGCCGCCGGACGGGTTGCGGGCCAGAAAGCTTGCGATCGGCGAATCCTCGCCGAACGGCTTCAGAAGCTCGATCTTGGTGTTCGGCAGTTCGACGAAGACGACCGTCACCCCATGTTCGGGCAGGGTCTCCGGCGCCGTGACCCGCGCGCCCAGCGTTCCCCGATAGACCGCGGCCGCCGCCTCCAGATCCGGCACGGCAATCGCCACATGGTTCAGGCGTCCGATCATGTCCGTTCCCTGCTGCTTCTGCGTCATCATATCCGAAACAGATGCACGTCGACCTGCGGGCGCTTGCCGCAAGTCTCGCGCAGCACGCGGCGCACCGCCCGGCGCACGGCCTCGGCAACGGCGCCATCGTCCTTCCGCGCCGCAGCCGACAGGCTCTCGACCGCCGATTCCACCGATTCCCGAACCCTGTCCGCCAGGTCCGGATCGGTCTCGGGGTCATAGACGCCTGGCGCGCTGATCCGGGCGTCGCCCGCAACCCGGCCCTTGCGGTCCATGGCCATGGCCACCGCCATCGCGCCGTTCCAGGCCATCTTGCGCCGCTGCCGCAGCACCGGCCCTTCCAGCGCGATCAGGCGGTTGCCGTCGACGGCAAGGCGTCCCGAAAACACCTCGTCGATCACCGCCGCCTCGCCGGGCGCGATCCGGACCACGCTGCCATTGGCGATCGTGATCGCGCGCGGCACCTGGCATTCCAGCGCCAGCTTCGCATGGGCCGCGAGATGACGCGGCTCGCCGTGAACGGGCACCGCGACCCGCGGCCTGACCCAGCGATACATCTGAGCCAGTTCGTCGCGCGCCGGATGGCCCGACACATGCACGCCTGCGCGGTCGCCCGAAACGACCGCGATGCCCCGTTCGACCAGCCGGTTCTGCAAGCGTCCGATGGCCTGTTCGTTGCCGGGAATCTTGCGGCTGGAAAAGACCACGGTATCGCCGGCGTCCAGGCTCACATGCGGGTGCCCGCCCCCGGCGATCCGGGGCAGCGCCGCGCGCGGCTCGCCCTGGCTGCCCGTGCAGATGATGAGGGTCCGTTCCCGCGGCAGGAACCCGACATGCTCCTCGGAGACGAAGGGCGGCAGGTGGCCCAGATAGCCCGAGGCCCGTGCCGCCGCATAGACGCGCCACAGCGACCGGCCGACCAGCGCCACGTCGCGCCCCAGGGCGTGCCCCACCTTCGCCACGGTCTCAAGCCGCGCAACATTCGAGGCAAAACAAGCGACTGCGACGCGTTGCTCGCAATTCTCCGCAATTCGCAGCAGGTTCTCGTAAACGTCCCCTTCCGATCCCGAGCTGCCCTCGACCATGGCATTGGTCGAATCGCAGACCATCGCGTCGATCCCCTCCTCGCCCGCGCGGATCAGCGCGGCCTCGTCGGTCGTCGGGCCGATCACCGGGTCGGGGTCCAGCTTCCAGTCGCCGGTGTGCAGAACCCGGCCCGCGGGGGTGCGCACGACCAGGGCATTGGGCTCGGGGATGGAATGGGTCAGGGTGATGAGTTCGAGATCGAAGGGCGCGACCGAGAACCTGCCCGACAGCGGCACCTCATGCAGGGGGACCTCCTGCAGCAGATCGGCCTCCGCCAGCTTGTGGCGCAGGAAGTTCGCGGTGAAGGGCGTGGCATAGATCGGGCAGCGCAGCCGCCGCCAGAGATAGGGCACGGCGCCCAGATGGTCCTCATGGGCATGCGTCAGCACAAGGCCGACCAGATCCTTGCGGCGCTCCTCGATAAAGGCCGGATCGGGCGTGATCACCTCGACCCCCGGCGTGGTGTCGTCGCCGAAGGTGATGCCCAGATCGACCATCAGCCATTTCCCGGCATGGCCGTAGAGGTTGAGGTTCATGCCGATCTCGCCGGTCCCGCCCAGCGGCAGGAACAGGAGTTCGCCGTCTCCCGGCTCGCCGGTGTCCGCGTATCCCGTCATGCCGGCCGATTATGGCGATAGATTTCGAGCAGGCCCCGCACCGTCATGTCGCTGTCGATGGCCCCGATGACGTCCGTCGCCTCCGCGAACAGCGGCGCAAGGCCCCCGGTCGCGATGACCTGCAACGGGTCGCCGTATTCCGTGCGTATCCGCTCCACCAATCCCTCGATCATGCCGACATATCCCCAGAAAACTCCCGACTGCATCGCCGGGACCGTCGCCTTGCCGATCACCTTGTCCGGCCGGCGGACGGCGACCCTCGGCAGTTGCGCGGCCGCCATGTACAGCGCCTCGATGGACAGGTTGATGCCCGGCGCGATGACGCCGCCGATATAGGCGCCCTCGGCGTCGACCACGTCGAAGGTCGTCGCCGTGCCGAAATCGACGATGATCAGGTTCCCGCCGAAGCGGTTGAAGGCCGCGACGGTGTTCACCAGCCGGTCCGCGCCGACCTGGTCCGGCCGGTCCACCCGCACCATCAGCGGCATGTCGATCTGGGGGCTGCCGATCACCAGCAGGTCGCCGGGGAAATAGCGCTCGCACAGCTTGACCAGGTTGAACTGCGCCTCGGGCACCACGCTGGCGACCACGACCGCATGGATGTCCGCCGGCACCAGCCCGGCAAGCCCCATGAGCTGGGTCAGCCAGACCGCGTATTCGTCGGCGGTGCGCTTCGGATTGTTCGCGCAGCGCCAGACGCCGACGGATTTGTCCCCGTCGAATACGGCAAAGACCACGTTGGTGTTGCCGGAATCGATTGCCAGCAGCATGTCCCCACGCTCCTAGAAGAAAACGTCGCCGGCCGTCACGGTGCGGCGCACCCCGGGCCCGGTCTCAAGCAACAGGGCCCCCTCGCCGTCCATGCCGGCAAAGCACCCATGGATTTCGCCGTCCGGCAGCCGCACCCGGATTTGTTCGCCCAGTCCCTGCGCCCTGGCAAGCCAGGCTTCGCGCACCGGGGCGATGCCCCCATTCTGCCATCGCCGACGCCAGCCGTCGAATGCCTCAACGACGTACCCCAGCAGGCCCCCGGCCGACACGCCTTCCGCACCGGCCGCATGCAGGCCGGTCGCCGGATAATCCGCAAGCCGCGGCGCATCGGCGATGTTCACCCCGCAGCCCAGCACCAGCCAGGCGACGGAACCGTCCGCACTGCCCGAGGATTCGAGCAGGATGCCGGCCGTCTTGGCGCCGTCGACCAGCACGTCGTTCGGCCATTTGAACCGCACCGCGCGAGACGGCGGCAGCACCGCGGCCAGCGCGTCGCCCAACGCCACCGCGGCCACCAGCGACAGCTGCGCCGCCAGCCCCGCGCTCACGCCGGGCCGCAGCAGCAGCGAGAAATAGAGGTTCCCGGGCGGCGAGACCCAGTGCCGGCCGCGCCGGCCGCGGCCGGCGGTCTGCATGTCGGCCCAGACCACCGTACCGTCCGCCGCCCCGTCCGCCGCAAGACGGCGCGCCTCGTCGTTGGTCGAGGCGAGCGTCTCGAAATGCAGCAGCCGATAGGCCGGCGGCAGCGCGGGCGTGGCGCCCATGCGCTCGGACATCAGCCGGGAAAGAAGGTGGTCGCCGCAGCGGCCGCGCTGTTGAGAAGCGGCGTCGGCCACAGGAAGAAGAACACGTTGATGATCGCGCTGGCGCCCAGGACGAGCGTGATGCCGCGGCCGACATTGCGGTCGAACGGCTCGGCCGCCTCGTCGAAATACATGACCTTGACGATGCGCAGATAGTAGTAGGCCGCGATCACGCTGCTGACCACGCCGATGACCGCCAGCGTGTACAGCCCTTCCTGCATGGCCGAGAGGAAGACGTAGAGCTTGCCGAAGAATCCGGCCAGCGGCGGAATGCCGGCCATCGAGAACATGAAGACGAAGAGGGCCAGCGCAAGGCGCGGATCGGTGCGCGCAAGGCCGGACAGGTCGTCGATATTCTCCACCATCCGTCCGCCGCGCCGCATCGACAGGATGCAGGCGAAGGCGCCGACATTCATCACCAGATACAGCGCGAGATAGATCAGAACGCCCTGCAGGCCGTCCTTGCTGCCGGCCGCCACGCCGATCAGCGCATAGCCCACATGGCCGATGGAACTGTAGGCCATCAGCCGCTTGATGTTGGTCTGGCCGATGGCCGCCAGCGCACCCAGGACCATCGACAGGATCGAGACGACGACGATCACCTGCCGCCATTCCGCGATCAGGTCGCCGAACGGGTCGAGCACGGCGCGCATCAGCAGCGCGAAGGCCGCCACCTTCGGCGCGATGGAGAAGAAGGCCGTCACCGGCGTCGGCGCCCCTTCATAGACATCCGGCGTCCACATATGGAACGGCACCGCGGAAATCTTGAAGGCGAAGCCCGCCAGCAGGAAGACGAGGCCGACGACCACGCCGAGATTCGGCGCCCCGGCGGCAAACGCGCGGCCCAGCGTCTCGAAGCCGGTGCTGCCGGCAAAGCCATAGATCAGCGATGCGCCATAGAGCAGCAGGCCCGAGGACAGCGCGCCGAGCACGAAATATTTCAGGCCCGCCTCGGTCGAGCGGATCGAATCGCGCTGGAACGCGGCCACGACATACAGCGCGAGGCTCTGCAGCTCCAGACCGACATACAGCGCGATCAGGTCGTTCGCCGACACCATCATCATCATGCCGAGTGCCGCGAACACGACCAGGACCGGATACTCGAACCGGGCCATGCCCTCGCGCAGCATGAAGCCGCGGCCGATCACCAGCGTCACGATGGTGCCGATCAGCACCAGCGCCTTCATGAACACGGCGAACTGGTCGAGCACGAACATCCCGCCGAAGACCGTGACGCGCATGCCCGAGCGGGTCAGCACCATGATCAGGGCAACGGCCAGGACGATCAGCGCCAGCCCGTGGACCAGCCGGTAGGCACGGTCGGGCCGGGCGAACACGCCGACCATCATCATCGCCATGCCGCCCAGCGCCAGCAGCAGTTCCGGATAGACCGGCATCAGATCGGGAAGCTGACCCATCGTCCTCGTCTCTCCCTCGCCGATCTCAGCGCGACGCCGCGATACCGGTCGCCGCCGGTCCGGCGCTGGCGGCCGCCAGCGCCTGGTTGTAATCCGACACAAGCTTGGACACGGACACCTCCATCCGGTCGAGGAACGACATCGGATAGATCCCCATCCACAGCACGATCGCCACCAGGGGCGCGAAGACCACCACTTCGCGCGGGCTCAGATCGAGGATCGCCTTCAGCTTGTCCTTGGTCAGCGCGCCGAAGATGACCCGCCGGTACAGGTAGAGCATGTAGGCCGCCCCCAGGATCATGCCGAGCGCGATCAGCGCCGCGACCCAGGTGTTCTGCCGGAACGCGCCCAGCAGGATCATGAACTCGCCCACGAACCCGCTGGTCCCCGGCATGCCGACCGAGGCCAGCATGAACAGCATGAACACCACGGCGTATTTCGGCATCCGCTCGACCAGCCCGCCATAGACCGCGATCTCGCGGCTGTGGATGCGGTCGTAGACGACGCCGACGCACAGGAACAGCGCGGCCGAGACGATCCCGTGGCTCAGCATCTGGACGATGGAGCCCGCGACCGCCTGATCGTTGACGATGAAGATGCCCACCGTGACGAAGCCCATATGGGCCACCGAGGAGTAGGCGATCAGCTTCTTCATGTCCTCCTGCGCCAGCGCGACCAGCGAGGTGTAGATCACCGCCACCGCGCTCAACGCGAACACCAGGGGCGCGAAATAGTCCGAGGCCAGCGGCATCATCGGCAGCGAGAAGCGCAGGAAGCCGTACCCGCCCATCTTCAGCAGCACGCCCGCCAGGATGACCGAACCGGCGGTCGGCGCCTCCACATGCGCGTCGGGCAGCCAGGTGTGGACCGGCCACATCGGCACCTTGACCGCGAAGGAGGCGAAGAAGGCCAGCCACAGCCATGTCTGCATCGAGCGCGGGAAGCCGTACGCCATCAGGCTGACGATGTCGGTGGTCCCGGCGGCGTAATACATGGCCAGGATGGCCAGCAGCATCAGCACCGAGCCGAGCAGCGTGTACAGGAAGAACTTGAACGCCGCATAGACCCGCCGCGGCCCGCCCCAGACGCCGATGATGATGAACATCGGGATCAGGACGCCTTCGAAGAAGATGTAGAAGACGACCATGTCCAGGGCGCAGAACATGCCCACCATCATCGTCTCCAGGACGAGGAAGGCGATCATGTACTCGCGGACCCGGCTCTGGATCGCGTCCCAGCTGGCCAGCACGCAAAGCGGCGTCAGCAGGGTCGATAGCAGGACGAACAGCACCGAGATGCCATCGACGCCCATCTGGTAGCTGATGTTGTAGGCCGGCAGCCACTCGATCTTCTCGACGAACTGGAAGTCTGCGGTCGACGAATCGAAGCGGAACCACAGCTCCAGCGAGATCACGAAGGTGACGAGCGACACCCACAGCGCGCCCCAGCGCGCCTGATTGGCAACGTCCTCGTCCGCACCGCGCGGGATCAGCAGCAGGACCAGCGCGCCGACCAGCGGCATGAAGGTGATGAGGCTGAGCCAGGGGATATCGACGACCATCGGCCTAGCCCCCGATCCGGTACATGTAGAAGGTGACGAAGGCCGCCACGCCGATCAGCATCGCAAACGCGTAGTGATAGACGTATCCGCTCTGCAACAGGCTCGCCCGGCGCGCCAGCATGCGGGTGGCTGCCGCAATGCCGTTCGGCCCGACCCCGTCGATGACGTTGCCGTCGCCGTCCTTCCACAGGAAGCGGCCGAGGATGAAGGCCGGGCGGACGAAGATGCGGTCGTACAACTCGTCGAAGTACCACTTGTTGTACGAGAAGAGGTACAGCGGACGCAGGCTCTTCGCCGTCGCGGACGGCAGGCGCGTGTCGAGCAGATAGTACCAATAGGCCATCGCGATCCCGCCGGCGCCCATGAACAGGGGCAGCAGCTTCACCCAGAGCGGCGCGTGATGCGCGTGCTCCAGCGCCTGATGAGTCGGCAGCACAAGGATCGAGTCGCCCCAGAACGCCTCCATCCCCTCGCCGACGAAGGCGTCATAGGCGATCCAGCCGGCGAAAATCGCGCCGAACGCAAGAACCGCCAGCGGCGCCAGCATGATCGGCGGCGATTCATGCACATGCGCCATGGTCTTCTCGTCGGCCCGCGGCTTGCCGTGGAAGGTCATGAGGATCAGGCGCCAGGAATAGAAGGCGGTCATGAAGGCGGCGGCAATCCCCAGCCAGAAGGCATAGGTGCCGACGGCCGAATGCGCGCCCCAGGCGGATTCGATGATCACGTCCTTGGAGTAGAAGCCGGCGAAGCCGAAGACGCCGTGGATGCCGATGCCGGCCAGCGCCAGGCTGCCGATCCACATATAGGCATAGGTGACGGGAATATGGCGCCAGATGCCGCCCATCCGCCGCATGTCCTGCTCGTCCGACATGGCATGGATCACCGAGCCCGCGCCCAGGAACAGCAGCGCCTTGAAGAAGGCATGGGTGAACAGGTGGAACATCGCCGCGCCATAGGCCGAGACCCCGGCGGCGAAGAACATGTAGCCGAGCTGCGAGCAGGTGGAATAGGCGATCACCCGCTTGATGTCGGTCTGGGTCAGGCCGACGGTCGCCGCGAAGAAGGCGGTCGTGGCGCCCACCACCGTCACCACGGCCAGCGCCGTGTCGGAATACTCGAAGATCGGCGATAGGCGGCAGACCATGAACACGCCCGCCGTCACCATCGTCGCGGCATGGATCAGGGCCGAGACCGGGGTCGGGCCCTCCATCGCGTCCGGCAGCCAGGTGTGCAGACCGAGCTGCGCCGACTTGCCCATCGCGCCCATGAACAGCAGCAGGCAGGTGACGGTGATCGCCGGCAGGTTCCAGGACAGGAAGTGGATGGTGTCGTTCGCATGCTGCGGCACCGCGGCGAAGATCGCGTCGAACTGCACGGAATCGAACAGTACGAAGGTCGCGAAGATGCCGAGCGCGAACCCGAAATCGCCGACGCGGTTGACCAGGAACGCCTTGATCGCGGCCGCGTTCGCCGATGGCTTCTCGTACCAGAAGCCGATCAGCAGGTACGAGGCGAGGCCCACCCCCTCCCAGCCGAAGAACAACTGGACCAGATTGTCCGCCGTCACCAGCATCAGCATGAAGAAGGTGAACAGGCTCAGATAGGCGAAGAAG
>JBFWNZ010000112.1:0-10552 GCA_050250795.1 Alphaproteobacteria bacterium
GCTGATGGACGATCTGCGGCGGCGGGAGCAGCCCGCACCATCCTCCGCGCCATCCTTCGCGGCCGAGAGCAACCCCAGCCTGCGGGCCTGGCTGGCGGCATCCGCCGCGCCCGCCGCAGCGGCCCCGGCCAAGGCGCCGGAGCCGCGTCCGTTCGACGGCGGGACGGACGGGCCGTGAGGCCCAATCCGTCCGTCGCCAAGCCCGCGAGGCTGTGATAATCCTGGAGCCAGGAGGATCGAGGGCATGCATAGAGTCGTCCTGCTTGGCACCGCCTGTCTGGCGCTGGCCGCCTGCGCGAGCAGCGACCAGTCGCAGATCGGGCCCGACCGGTACCGCATCGCGACCGGCAGTCCGGTGATGTCCTACGATCAGGCGGCCGAGCGGCTGGACGCGAAGGCCGTCGAGCTCTGCCCCGACGGCCACTATGTCGTGTCCGAGGAGACCGGCAGCATCGCCTTCGGCGTGTCCTATGCGCGCGTCGTGCGCTGCGTCGACCTGACGGGGGTGAAGCGGCCGATGCCGCGCCCGCCCGGCGGTCCCTGAGCGTCCCGATCCCCGATCCCCGATCCCGCCGGCAGCGGCGCGCTTTACGCCAGGAAGACCGCGGCGTAGGCTTTCCCGAAAGAGACGATGACGGGCGCAACCGCCCGCGGGAGGAAGCCATGAGCGTCGCGGAATCCGATACCGGGTCTCCGGCGGCCATCGAGGTCGTGCCGATCTGCGACGCGATGGGCGCGGAAGTCCGGCTCGACCCGGCCCGTCCGATGGACGCGGCCACCAAGGCGGCGGTCCGCCAGGCCTTTCTGGACCACCAGATCCTGCTGTTCCGGCGCGGCGCCGCGATGGACCCGGAGGCGTTCCTGCGCCTGGGCCAGGTCTTCGGCACGCCCAAGAAGCAGGTGCTGCGGTACAAATGGCACAAGAACATCCCGCAGATTTCGGTGCTGGACAGCACCTTCTACGCGGACGGTTCGACCGATGTGCAGGCCTATCGGGTCGAGGCGTGGCACACGGACGATTCCTATCTGGCCGTTCCCTGCGACACGACCATCCTGCATTCGATGGAAATTCCGGAACGCGGCGGCAACACGCGCTTCCTGAATCTCTACACGGCCTATGAGACGCTGCCGGACGCCATGAAGCGGCGGATCGACGGGCTGCGGGTCGTGCACCAATACGACACGCCGCGCGCCAAGCTGCGGCCGCGGCAGCGGACGCCGGAGGAGGAGGCGGAGACGCCGCCGGTCGACCATCCGCTGGTCCGGACCCATCCGGGAACGGGGCGCAAGGCGCTCTACATCAACCCCAACCGCATCGACCATGCGGTGGGGATGGACCGGGCGGCGAGCGATGCCCTGCTGGACGAGCTGTACAGCCATGCCGACCAGCCGCAATTCGTCTATTCCCATCGCTGGCAGGTCGGCGACCTGCTGATGTGGGACAATCGCTGCCTGATGCATTCGGTCGTCCTCGACTATCCGGTCGGGCAGCCGCGGCGGATGATGCGCATGCTGCTCGAAGGCGAGCGGCCGGTCTGAACGGGAGGCACGCCATGGGCGCCGATTCGTCGCTTGAGGACCATATCGTCCGCTTCCGCGACCTGGGCGAGCGGCGGTCCGCCTATCGCCCGCTCGACATGCTGCTGGAGCGGTTCGAGCGCGACCGCTATCCGGTCGTGGGCCGCGGCGCCGAGACCGCCGGCAAGGGGGGCCGCACCGCCGAGGTCGAGGCGTTCTCCATCGTCTATCTGCGGGTCGAGCCCGGAAAGGGCATCGGCGCGCATGCCCACGACACGGCGGAAGTGTTCATTCCCCTGTCCGGCCGCTGGCAGGCGAGCGTGGACGGGCAGGAGACCGTGCTGGAGGCGTGGGACGTGATCTCGGTGCCGCCGAACCGCATGCACGGCCTGACCAATGTTGGGACGGAAGCGGCGTTCGTGCTGACCGTGAATGCCGGGCAGGCCGGGGCGCCGATCTATTTCGCGCCGGCGATCCTGGACGAGGTGCGCGCCGCGGGCGGCACGGTCCGCGACATCGACTATCCGCCGGGCGCGATCCCCGGCCGCTGACCGCTCAGCCCGTGGCGACGGGGTCCGCGATCACGGCGATGGCGCCGTCGCGCACGGCGTTGAAGAAGCAGTTCGGCCGGTCCGTATGGCAGGCGGGACCCGTCTGGTCGACCAGCAGCAGCAGCGTGTCGCCGTCGCAGTCGAAGCGCAGCTCGACGAGGCGCTGGACATGGCCCGAGGTCTCGCCCTTGCGCCACAAGGCGCCGCGCGAGCGCGACCAGTAGCAGACGCGGCCGGTGGCGAGCGTCTCGCGCAGCGCATCCTCGTTCATCCAGGCGAGCATCAGCACCTCGCCGGTGTCGTGGCGCTGGGCGATGGCCGGCACAAGGCCGCGACCGTCGAATTTGATCCGGGCAACGAGACTGTCCGCCAGGGCGCTGTTCATCGGCTGTCCTCCTGGCCCGGACATGTAGCGGCGGGGGCGGCCCGGGGCAAGGGCATGCAGGATGACGTTTTCCGCGGTCGCGCGATGCGCTAGGCTCGCGCCCCGTCGGCGGCGGGGGGCGCGCCGGGGAAATCGATACCGAAGGAGTTCGTTGGTCATGCGGAAGCTTATGATCGGTCTCTTCGCGACGATCTTCGTCGTGGTGGTGGCCGTCATCGCTTATGTCTATGTCTTCGGTGTCGACCATCTGCGCCAGGCCATCGAGACCTATGGCGGCCGGGCGACCAAGGCCGAGGTGCGGCTGTCGGGCGTCGATCTCGACCTGATCGCGGGCAAGGTCGCCCTGCGCGGCTTCACCCAGGGCAATCCGCGGGGCTACGATTCCCCCAATGCGGTGAAGTTCGGGACCGTGACCGTGAATGTCGATCCGCACACCTTCGACCAGGATGTGATCGTCATCCGCCGGGTGCTGATCGAGGGGCCGCAGCTCACCTACGAGTTCGGGGCCGGGGGCAGTAACCTGGAGGCCATCCAGCGCAATGTGAACGAATATGCCGGCAGCCCGGCGTCGAAGGAGCCGGTGACGCCGGACGGGCACAGCAAGCGGCTGATCGTCGAGGATCTGCGGATCACCGGCGGGCGCGTGGAAATCGCCGCGACCGGGGTGCGCGACCAGAAGCTGGCGGCCACGCTGCCGGATATCCAGCTGCGCGACATCGGCAAGGAAGGCGGGCAGGCGCGCGGCGCCACGCCGGCCGAGGTGATGGAGAAGGTGGTGGCGGTCCTGAACCAGCAGGCGCGGCGGGTGGCCGGCAACATGGATCTGTCGGGCCTGCTGGCCGGTGCCGCGCCGGATGTGCAGGGGACGATCCAGTCCCTCACCGGGCGCAGCGCGCTGCCGAGCGGCGGCGAGGTCAAGAGCCGGACGGAAGAGGGCCTGAAGTCCTTGATCGGCCGTTAATCCGCGGTGTCTCCCATGCTCGCCTTGGCGCGCCGGTGCGTGCTATACACCCGCGCCGCGTCCTGGCGGCCGGACCGCCGATCCACATCATGAGTGGCAGATGAAGTTAAGCGACATAGCGACAGCCCTGGGCGCGAAGCTTGCCGGCGACGGCGATGCGGACGCCCGGCGGGTCGTCCATCCGTCCGAGGCGCGCGAGGCGACCGACCTTGCGCTCGCCATGGAACGCGAGACGCTGGCGCTGCTGGCGGGCTCGCCGGCCGGGGTTGCGGTGGTCGCCGAGGGAAGCGTGCCGCCGGAGGGTGCCGCGCTGCGCGGCTGGATCGAGGTGGCGCGGCCGCGCTATGCGATGGCGGGGCTGCTGGAGCTGTTCGCGCGGCCGGTCCGGACGGTGCCGGGCGTGCATCCGAGCGCGGTGGTGGAGCCGAGCGCCATGCTGGGGCGCGACGTGTCCATCGGCCCCTTCGTCTATATCGGCGCCAACGCGGTCGTGGGCGACGGCAGCGCCATCCTGTCCCACACGACGGTGGGCACGGATGCGCGGATCGGCCGGGACTGCCTGGTCCATCCCGGCGTGCGGATCGGCGAGCGCGTGGTCCTGGGCGACCGGGTGATCGTGCACCAGAACGCCAGCCTGGGCGCCGACGGCTTCAGCTTCGTCACGCCGGAGCGCGGCAGCGTCGAGCAGGCCCGCACCAGCGGCGTGATCAAGACGACCAACACGGTCCTGACGCGGATCAACTCCATCGGGTCGGTCGCGATCGGCGACGATGTCGAGATCGGCGCCTGCACCGCCATCGACCGCGGCACGGTCAGCGACACGCGGATCGGCCGCGGGACGAAGATCGACGATCTGGTGATGATCGGCCACAACGTGGTCGTCGGCGAGAACTGCATGCTGTGCGGCCAGGTCGGGATCGCCGGCAGCGCGAAGATCGGCAACCGGGTGGTGCTGGCGGGACAGGTCGGCGTCGCCGACCATGTCAGCATCGGCGACGACAGCGTCGTCGGCGGCGGATCCGGGGTGGGGCAGAACGTGCCGCCGAAGTCCGTCGTGATCGGTTATCCCGCGCTGCCGCGGGCCGAGAAGATCGAAGAATACATGTATCTGAAGCGGCTTCGCACGATGCATGAGGACATACGCGCGCTGAAGCGGCGTGTGAAGGCGGTTGAATCCGCCGGGGAAAAGCGCTAACGGAAACGGTCTGCCGGGGGTGGGCGGCGCCCGCCGCGTCCGGGCCGTCGGAGAGTCGATATGGCGAGTGTCGAAGAAGAAATCTACGATATCATTGCGGAAAAGGCGGCGGTCGACCGCTCCAAGCTGCATCGCGACGCGCGGATGGAGGATCTGGAGATCGAATCGCTCGACGTCGTCGAGATCATCTTCGCGGTCGAAGAGAAGTTCGATATCCACGTGCCCTACAACGCCAACGATTCCGAACTTGAGTTCGAGACCATCGGCGATGTCGTCGAGGCCGTCGAAAAGCTTGTCGGCGACAAGGAAAAGGCCGGCTGACGGCCGGGGTTCGCGCCGTTCGCACGGCGCTTCAGCACGAGGCGGACGAGCGTAATGCATAGAGTGGTCGTTACCGGAATCGGCGTGCTGTCCGCTGCCGGTCCCAATACCGCTGCGTTCTGGGACACGGTCCGGAACGGGCGTTCGGCCATCGGGCCGATCACGATCATCCCGACCGACCTGCTGACGGTGAAGGTCGGCGCCGAGGTCCGCGACTTCGACCCGAAACAGCATTTCGAGTCCAAGCGCCTGGGCATGCTGGACCGCTTCTCGCAGTTCGCGCTGGTCGCGGCGCGCGAGGCGATCGCGCAATCCGGCCTGACCTTCGAGGGCGAACTGAGCGAGCGGACGGCCTCGATCATCGGCTCGGGCGTCGGCGGCCAGAGCACGCTGGACGACAGCTACTGGCAGATCTACGGCGAGAAGCGGACGCGGGTGCATCCCTTCACGATCCCGAAGCTGATGATCAACGCCGCGACCAGCCACATCACGATGGAGCACGGCATCCGCGGCCCCGCCTTTGCGGTGGCCAGCGCCTGCTCCTCGGCCGGGCATGCCATCGGCCAGGCGTTCCAGATGGTGCGCACGGGCATGGTCGATGCGGCGGTCACCGGCGGCACCGAGGCGACGATCACGGTCGGCACGATGAAGGGCTGGGAAGCCCTGCGCGTGATGGCGAGCGACACCTGCCGGCCGTTCTCGAAGGGGCGCACCGGCATGGTGCTGGGCGAGGGCGCAGCGATCTTCGTGCTGGAAACGCTGGAAGCGGCCAAGGCGCGGGGCGCGGCCATCCTTGCCGAGATCGCCGGATTCGGCATGAGCTCGGACGCGATGGACATCACGCTGCCGGACCCGAACGGCTCGGCGCGCGCGGTGCGCGGCGCCCTGCGCGACGCCGGCCTCAATCTTGAGGATGTCAGCTATATCAACGCGCACGGCACCGGCACGGCGGCCAACGACGTGACCGAGACGCGGGCGCTGCGCATGGTCTTCGGCGACCATGCCGACAAGCTGATGGTCTCGTCGACCAAGTCGATGATTGGCCACGCGCTGGGCGGCGCGGGGGCCCTGGAACTGGCGGCGACCATTCTGGGCATGCGCGACAACGTCGTGTCGCCGACCGCGAACTATACCGAGCGCGATCCCGACTGCGACCTGGACTATGTGCCGAACGAGGCGCGGGAGGCGGTGGTGAACGCGGCGTTGTCGAACTCCTTCGCCTTCGGCGGCCTGAACGCGGTGATCGCGGTCAAGCGCTTCGCGGGCTGAGGGCGAGCGCGCCCTCCCATTCGGACCGGACATCGGCATCGCCCTCGCGGGGCAGGTGCCGTTCGGCCAGCCGTCGCAGATCGGCAGGCCCGGCCAGCCGTGCCAGCGCCCATACCGCCATCGCACGCACCAGGGGCGACTCGTCCTCCAGCCGTTCCGCGACCGCCGGAACGGTGTCCCTATCCCCCAAATTGCCCAGCGCGATCAGCACGTTGCGCAGGAACCGGTTGCGCCCGATCCGCTTGACCGGCGAGCCGGAGAACAAGGCGCGGAAGGCGGCGTCGTCCAGGGCCGCGAGGTCGGCCAGCCGGGCCGCCGTCAGCGCGGCGCGCGGCAGGAAATCGGGCTCTGCCGTCGCCCGGGCGAACTTGTTCCAGGGGCAGACGGCAAGGCAGTCGTCGCAGCCATAGATGCGGGTGCCGAGCGCGGTCCGGAACCCTGCCGGGATATGCCCCTTATGCTCGATGGTGAGATAGGAGATGCAGCGCCGCGCATCCAGCCGGTAGGGCGCGTCGAACGCCGCCGTCGGGCAGGCGTCGAGACAGCGCCGGCAGGCGCCGCAATGGTCGGTCTCGGCGCGGTCGGGCTCCAGCGCGAGGCCGGTGAACACGCTGCCGAGGAACAGCCAGGAGCCGAACTCGCGCGACACCAGATTGGTGTGCTTGCCCTGCCAGCCCAGCCCGGCCTGCATCGCCAGCGGCTTTTCCATCACCGGCGCGGTATCGACGAACAGCTTCACCTCGGTCGCGAAGGTCTCGTGGACCCAGCGGGCGAGGACGCGCAGACGCTTCTTCATCAGGTCGTGATAATCGCGGTTGCGCGCATAGACCGAGATCGTGCCGCGGCCCTGGGCCCGGCTGCGGGCCATTTCCGCCAGCGGGTCTTCGGCGGGGCCGTAATTCGCGGCGACGAGGATGACCGAGCGCGCCTCGGGCCATAATGCGTCGGGCGCACTGCGGCGCTCGACGGTCTCTGCCAGCCAGCCCATATCGCCGTGCCGGCCGGCCGCGACGAAGGCCCGCAGATGCTCGCCCGCCCGTTCCGGCAGGCTTGCAGGCGCGAAGCCGACCGCGTCGAACCCGGCGGCCAGCGCCCGGTCGCGAATGGCGTCGCGAATGGCGTCGGGGGGCGACGCCGGTGTCGGTTCAGCCCCGGCCACGATAGGCCGGCACGCCCTGGTCCGGCAGCCACAGGCCCTCGGGCACCGGGCCGGTCTGGTAGAACACGTCGATGGGCATGCCGCCGCGCGGATACCAGTAGCCGCCGATGCGCAGCCAGTGCGGCGCCAGGGTGTCGGTCAGGCGCCGTGCGATCCCGACGGTGCAGTCCTCGTGGAATCCGGCATGGTTGCGGAAGGACCCCAGGAACAGCTTGAGCGACTTGCTCTCCACCAGCCAGGCGTCGGGCAGATAGTCGATCACCAGATGGGCGAAGTCCGGCTGACCGGTGACGGGGCAGAGCGAGGTGAATTCGGGGCAGGTGAAGCGCACGACGTAGCGTTCGGCCGGATGGGGGTTCGGCACCCGCTCCAGGGTCGCGTCGGCCGGCGAGGCGGGAAGTCCCACCGAACGGCCCAGCTGGGTGAGATCGGTCATGCGCGGACCATAAGGCAGCGCGCGGCGCCGGTCACGTCAGCCGTGATCGGCTGGGTGCAGCAGGCAGGCATCGCCATAGGAGTAGAAGCGGTAGCCGGCCGCCACGGCATGGGCGTAGGCCGCTTTCATCCGGGCATGCCCGGCAAAGGCGCTGACCATCATGAACAGGGTCGAGCGGGGCAGGTGGAAGTTCGTCCACATCAGGTCGACCGCCTTGAACCGGTATCCCGGCGTGATGAACAGGTCGGTCGTGCCATGGAAGGGCTGCACGCGGCCGTCGGGACCGGCGGCGCTCTCCAGCAGCCGGGTCGCCGTGCTGCCGACCGCGACGATGCGGCCGCCGGCGGCGCGGGCGTCGTTGACGGTCCGGGCGGCCTCGGCGGAAAGGATGCCGATCTCCGGATACATGCGGTGATCGCGCGCCACCTCGGTCCGCACCGGCAGGAAGGTGCCGGCCCCGACATGCAGCGTGACCATGGTGCGCGTGACGCCCCGCCGGTCGATGGCGGCGAACAGGTCCGGGGTGAAATGCAGGCCCGCGGTCGGCGCCGCCACGGCACCGTCATGCGCGGCATAGAGCGTCTGGTAATCGGCGCGGTCGCTCTCCGTCTCGCCCCCCTGGCGGATATAGGGCGGCAGCGGCATGCGGCCGTACCGGCGCAGTGCTGCCGGCAGGTCGTCGGTGTCGAATCGCAGCGTGAACTCGCCCGCCTCGTGCCGTTCCAGGACATTGGCGGCGAAATCCGCGCCGAAGGCGATCCGGTCGCCGGGCCGCAGGCGCTTTGCCGGGCGGGCGAAGACGCGCCAGCGCAGATCGTCCAGGCGCAGGTGAAGCGTGACCTCCACGGCGGCTTCGCCGCGGCGGCCGGAGAGCCGGGCCTGAATGACACGGGTGTCGTTGAATACCATGACGTCGCCGGGCCGCAGGATGTCCGGAAGGTCGCGCACGATGCGGTCGTGCAGCGCCGGTCCCACCTCGAGCAGGCGGGCCGAATCGCGCGGCCGCGCCGGCGCCTGGGCGATTCGCTCGGGCGGGAGGTCGAAATCGAATTCGGCCGTCAGGACGGGCAGGTCGGTCATGGAAGGAAGGGTCAGCCGCGATATTTCGCGATCAGGTTCAGCACGGCCTCGCGCTGGTCCGGCGTCAGCTCGGTGACGCCATCGCTCTTCAGAAGCTCGGCTTCGAGCGGCGTCGGCGCCCGTCCGAACATGACGAGGTCGCGCGCCAGATCGGAACCGACGATCTGGGCGAGCTTGGTCTCGAAGTCCTTGAGCTGTTTCTGTGTTGTCATGCGCTTCGACGATTATTCTAGGGCAGCCATTCCGATGCTCCAACCGTGGAGGGTACGGAGGGAAGCCGCATTGTAACCGGTTGGTGCCGCGGCCATAATCCGGGCGGCCTTCGTGGCCGAGAGGGCCCCATGCACGCAAGAGATTTTTCCTCGGCTTCGGCACTTCTGACGGTGGCGCAGATGGCCCGTGCCGACGCGGCGGCGATTGCGGCGGGCGTGTCCGGCGAGCGTCTGATGGAGAATGCCGGGCGCGCGGTGGCGGATGCGATTCGCACCCGCTGGTCCCGGCGGCCGGCCGTGGTCCTGTGCGGGCCGGGCAACAATGGCGGCGACGGTTTCGTCGTCGCGCGGCTGCTTCAGGCGTCCGGCTGGCCCGTCCGGCTGGCCCTGCTTGGCGCGCGCGACGGCCTGACCGGGGATGCGGCGATCCATGCCGCGAAATGGACCGGCCCGGTGGAGGCGCTGACGCCCGCGGCGCTCGACGGCGCCGAGATCGCGGTCGACGCGATCTTCGGCGCAGGGCTTTCGCGGCCGCTGGAGGGCGACGCGAAGGCGACGGTCGAGGCCATCGGGGACCGCATCTGCGTGGCGGTCGACGTGCCGAGCGGCGTGCATGGCGATTCCGGGGCGGTCCTGGGCGCGGCGCCGCAGGCGGCCCTGACCGTCACCTTCTTCCGCCGCAAGCCGGGGCATCTGCTGCTGCCGGGGCGCGAACGCTGCGGCCGCATCGTCGTCGCGGATATCGGCATCCCGCCGGCCGTGCTGGACGGGATCGCGCCGCAGCAGGCGGAAAACCGGCCGGAGAACTGGCTGTCCGATCTGCCGATGGCGGGCGGGACGCATCACAAATACAGCCGGGGTTATGCCGTCGTCGTCGGCGGGCCGGAGATGACGGGGGCGGCGCGTCTGGCCTCGCGCGCCGCGCGCCGGGTCGGGGCCGGCATGGTGTCGGTCGCCGTTCCCTATGACGCGCGGGTGATCTATCGCGTGGCGCTGGAGGGGGTGGTGGTGCGGCCGTTCCGCGACACGGCGACATTCACCGAGATCGCGCAGGATGAGCGCGTCGGGGCCTGTCTCGTCGGTCCGGGGAACGGCGTGATGGGCGGCACGCGCGAGCGCGCCCTGGCGGCCCTGCGCCTGGGCAAGCCGGTTGTGCTGGATGCCGACGCGCTGACGGTGTTCGAGATGGCGCGCGACCTTCTGTGCGGCACGATCCACGGCCCCTGCATCCTGACGCCGCATGAGGGCGAGTTCCGGCGCCTGTTCGACGCGCCGGGCGACAAACTGGCCCGCGTGCGGGCCGCGGCGGCCGAGTCCGGCGCCGTGGTTCTGTTGAAGGGGGCCGATACGGCAATCGCCGCGCCGGACGGCCGCACCGTCGTCAATGCCAATGCGCCGGCGACCCTGGCGACGGCGGGAACGGGCGATGTCCTGGCCGGGCTTGCGGTCGGGCTGCTGGCGCAGG
>JBFWNZ010000113.1:0-10540 GCA_050250795.1 Alphaproteobacteria bacterium
AACCCGCCGGCCATGCTCCGCCCAATAACAGGCGAGGCACGCCACGGTCGTCGTCTTGCCGGCACCGCCTTTCGCGGTTGCCGCAACGACGACCTTCGCCGGCGATGCCGTCTTTCCCCCAGCTGCCGCCATAGCTCCCCCTGGCGTATCTGCGTCGGGCCGTCTCAGTCGTTCCGCGGCGCGTCGTTCAACCAGCGGGCCTGAACCAGCGGGCTTGCCGCGGGATAATTCATCGCAAAGCTGCTCGGCACGCGGTATTGCAGCGGCGTCATCGACCGTTCGGCCTCGTATTTGCCGTACCACCAATGACCGGCCACGCCGCCGATCACGGCCGCTAGGCCGTGCGGCACGCCCAACAACGTGCCCAACACGACATAGCCGCCGAGAGCGCCCACGCCGATCGCCACCAGGTTATCGCGCGATATGTAGATATCGTCCTGCGTCAGAGCGGCGGGCTGGCCCGCTGTGTCCGTCGCTGCGGGAATCGGCGAGGATGCCGCGGCCAGATTCGGCGCCGCCACGATCGCAAGCGATACCGCAAGGGCTGATAATGTGCGCATCTTGATCCCCTTCTCGATGACGACGGCGGCGCCGAACGGTAGCCTCCGTCAATCGCAATATTGCCCCTGACTCAACCGTTTGTCCGGTGCAACGCCGAACGTTCTTGAATATACGCGCAATCATAGGCGGAAATACAGGATGAACCTGTTGCAGTGCCGAAGAACGAGGGTGCGTTAAATCGAAGCGCTCCACCGCAGCATGTATTGATAGACAGTTTCAGTGTCTGATCACGCATTTGCTTTGCTTCCGCCGCGCGTATCTTCGGTCAGGATCAACAGACGGCGCATCAGCCAGACAATGCGTTCGTAAAGGGTCGTTGCTGTAAAGAGAACGTCATGCGTCGTCGGCGGGATCGGCGTTTCGCTGCGCAGCAGCGTGCGCCGGATGTTTTCCATGACGTCCGACTTGTCGCCGGTCATCACATACAGCGCCTCACGGTCGTAGATATCGTCGGTCAAAGCCGTCGGCAGCATCGACAGCATCAGATGCAGTGCTTCGGTCAGGTTGCCGATCATGGAATGGTCGATGCCGCCCTTGCGGGCATCGCGGAGATGGGCGGCGAACTGGCACACGCTGTCCTGGAGCGAGGACACCAGTTCCTGGCGGTTCTGCAGCAGGATCACCCGCTCCACGACCTGGCCGGCCAGACTCTGCTCGATCATTTGCCGCAGCAGGGAATCGACTTCCTTCATCACCGTGCGGTTGGCGTCGCGCAGGGCCTCCAGCGGAATATCGGGAACGCTGTCGTCCTTTTCGTCCCGCAGGACGTTGAGGTAGCCCGACAACATGCCGATCTGGCTTTCCTGCTCGCGCTGCACGAGGTCGGTGCCGGTCACGGGGTCGCGCAGGCATTCTTCCGATACGAAGCGCGGGCGCGACAGGGTTTCGTCGACTGTCGGCGGGGCGAGCCGGCCGAGCAGGCGCAGGACCTGATTCGTCAGCGGGGCGGTGACGGCGAGCGCCGCCAGTTGCAGGACCAGATACAGCACGGCGATCTGGGTCGCCGCATTGGTCGTGACATGGTCCAGAAGCCAGATGCCCGGCCGCGACGGCAGGATATGGTCGGCAATGAAGATCGGCAGGATGACGGCTACCCCCGCGACCTTCAGCAATCCCTGATAATAGGATATCTGGCGGCTGGTGCCCGAGCCGCTCGACCCCATGAACACCACATTGGTGAAGGACGACAGGTTCGCGCCCAGCACGATCATGATGGTCTGGTCCAGCGACAGCAGGCCGCCGCTGACCAGGGCCACTGCAACGGTGGCCACGGTCTTGGCCGTCTGCACGATGGGGGTCAGGACGGCGCCGGCGAGGAAGGCGAGGGTGGGCGAATCCCGCGTGCTCGCCAGCAGATCGGTGATCAGGGTCAGATCGCGGAGCATCCGCGACCCGTCCTTGATCAGCGAGAGGCCGAGCAGCAGCAGAGCGATGCCCAGCAGCGCCAGGACCAGGTTCCGGTAGCGCGTCTTCTTGTCGAGATTCAGGAAGTAGCAGAGCCCGACCAGCCCGATCAGCACGAAGATCGCATCGGTGATGTCGATGGCCGCGATGAAGACGAGGATCGAGGTGCCGATATTCGCCCAGGCGACGATCGGCAGACCCTGGCGCACGGTCATCGTGCCGCTGGAGACGAGGCCGCTGATGATGAAGGTGATGGCGTTCGTGCTTTGTGTGAGCGCGCCGCCTAGCGCGCCGATGGCCGCCGATTTCGCGGGATTGGAGGTGGCGCTTTGAAGGTATGTACGCAGCCGCAGGCTGGCGAGCTGGGAGAAGCCCGAGGAGATCAGCTTCACGCCGACGAAGAACAGGCCCAGGCCGGCGAAGATCGTAATGGCCGCGTTCACGACGAGAGGCGCTCCGGCGTGGATGCATAACGGGCGGCCGAAGCCGCCCGTTATCCGCTGGTCAGGACGCGGCGGGGACCGCGTTATCCGTCGGTGCCGGCGGCTCGCCGGACTTGCGGCTCGGCATCAGAACCCGCTGGAGCAGCAAGGCCAGGGCAAAGCCGAAGACCAGTGCGCCACCGGTCATGACCAGCCATGAGCCGATGATGTAGCCAAGCGCCAGCCACATCCCGCCGCCCAGCATGAAGCAGGCGTTGGTGATCGCCAGAAGGCTGGTCGCCGTGGAGTCCAGAAGGCGGCGGACCAGTTCGACCAGAAGGCCGAGCACGATCAGGATCATGGCGCCGCCGAAGATCCAGCCCGACAGGTCGAGGTTGAGATAGCGCTGGGGCGCCGGCGCGGGTTCGACCGCCCGGACGCTCGTGGCCACGACAGGCGACTTCACCGCGACCGGCGTGACCAGCGAGGTGTTGGTCGGCGTGCTGTTCGGCAGTCCGGGCTGTTGCGGCTTGTTTATTCCGCGGAGGCTCCGCTCGATCCGCTGGATCGCCCGCATCAGGATGCTGCTTTCCTCGCCCAGGGCCGCGACCACCGGCGTCACGCTGAACTCCACCTCGGGCAGCGGGAGCACCTGAACGGTCATCTCGGAGACCTGGTAGGACTTGCCGCTGTTGATGGCGAGCACCGTCCCGACGATGGTCCGCTGGATTTCCGTATACAGCCCGGGGTGCTGGAAGCGCGAAGCCTCGAGTTCCGCCTCGAGATAGTCGATATCGGCCTCGGACAGCTGCCGGACCATCGCGAACTTGAAAGCGATCGTCGGGATGATGCCGACTTGGCTATCGATCTCCTTGAGCTTGTACCCGGCAGTGCCCAGAAGCTTGAACAGTTCCGACTTATCCTTGTCATCCACAGAACTGGCCAGCGAAGTGGGAGATGGCGGAGCCACCGAGGCGACCCCGGTGGTGAACAAGCCCCAGGTCCAGGCCGCGGTGCCGTAGAAGAAGCCCGTCACGCTCTCCGTCATGCTGGGGGCGTCTTGGACGAGGTCTTGCGGCTCGGGACTGGGCGCCTGTTGGGCGAGTGCCGGCGTTCCCGCGAGGGTTCCGAGCAGAAGCGCTGCAGCCAGTCGCTTGGCGATACCTATCGACATGTCGATTCTCCGTGAGGCTGGCGTTAGCGGACGAGCGGATGCAGGTGAAGCGCGGCTTCGCGAACGTCTTCCCGCCGGTCTTCATCCATGGGCACGAGGCCCAGGGGAATCAGATATCCCTCTGCGCCGATCGCGGAGTCGCGTGTCACTTCCGTGATGAACTCACGCAGGCCGGCGACCGGGCCTGCCCCCGTGTAATCCTTCACATGCGCTCGCTTCACGTAATAGTACAGCGGCCGGACGAACTCGTAGGAGCGGTCCGCGATAGCCTCCCGACTGGCCACGACGCCCTCGAACGCGATCACCTTGACCGTGTCGGACAGTTCCTGCGCATGGCGCAGGGACATCACGCCGATGGTGCCCGGCTTTGCGGTCTGGAATGCCTCGCGCATGCTGTCGACCAGTGGCAGGCCGACTTCCTTGATCCGCCCGTCGTTACGCAGCCCGATGCATTGATCGACCCGGTCCTCCGCCTCATAGATCGAATTGATCTCGAAGATGCCGCGGCAGGCACCTTGCAGGATGCGGTCGTTGAAGAACCCGCGTGCGCCCAGGGCACGGCTCGGCAGGATCGCGGAAATCCGCGTCTCCGGCAGCTTTGCGTTGACGTCCTTCCAGGTGTTGTTGTGGTTGGGCAGGAACTCCGAATCGCTCGGCAGTTCCTTGGCCAGTCCATGATACAGTTCGGAGAGCGACAGACTCAGGTCGTCGTCCTTGCGGACCACGACGACGAGCGCCTCGTAGCCCAACTGGATTTCGAGAATTTCCGAGACGCCGTTCTTTTTGCAGCCTTCGAATTCCGCATAGCGCATCCGCCGCGACATCGCGACGATGTCGGGCGTGCCGATGCCGGTTCCTGCGCAGAAATCGGCGACGCCCTTGCTGGTGCCCACGGCCCGGATTTCCGGCGCCGGCAAGCCGGCGGCGGTCTGGAGGCGAGCCATGATCGCCTCTGTGAAGGGTGTGATCAGCGTCGAGCCCGTTGCGATTATGTTCGCCCGTTCGCCGCCCGTCGTTGCCGGCGCATCCGGCGCCGGCGCGGCGGGCGAGGCTGCATAAGCGGCAGAGCCCATGATGGTGGAAAGCAATGCGGCCAACCCCAGGGCCGCGGTCCGAGCCCGAATGTATTCCATCTTCCCCAATTTCCCCGAAGCGGAACTGTTTCGGTACTTTATCGCAGGTTGGCGTAGTGTAGAAGCGGCACGATGAAGGATTTAATTCTTTGTGAGGTAGCGCTTCTGGACCTGCCCGGTCAGGCGTTCGACGACATGGGGGTAGGACAGCATGACGGCGGCGTAGAGCGAGACCGTCGCCAGGGCGATCATCTGCATGGCATCCGACCCTTCGGCGCCCGCACCGATCTGGTGGCGGATTTCCAGGATCGTCAGCGCGACCATGACGACGCCGATCGCGAGGCCGGGCAGTTCGATGATCGAATAGATCACCCGGGCGAAAAACGCGTAGACGATGATCAGCGCAATGACGATGAGAACTATCAAGTCGGTGTGATGGTAAATGTCCGCCTTTATCCAGTGGTATGCGGAGAATCCCATCGGATTATAGGTTCCGAATACCAGCGCCGCGGTGAGGGCGAGCCGGAGCAGGAAATGCTCGATCTGGAACTGGCCGGGCATGGACGGACCTGAACGACTCCGGGCGGTCGGGCGCTTCGATCCCGACACTATCGCGTGTCGCGCTCCGGCGGAAGCATGGCGGGTCAGATGTCGAAGAAGACGGTCTCGTGCGGCCCCTGAAGATGAATGTCGAAGCGATAGACCGCGCCGCCGGGTTCGGCGGCAAAGGCCGCGATCAACGTGTCGCGGCGGCTGGCGGGGACAGAGGACAGGACGGGATCGTGCGAATTGGCCTCGGCCTCGTCGGGAAAATACAGGCGCGTATACAGGTGGTTCGGGACGCCGCGTGCCGTCACGATCAGGCTGATATGCGGCGCCTGTCCGTCGCCCAGGGCCCCCGGCTTGACCGTGTCGAAGATGAAGCGGCGCTGCGGGTCGGTGCCGGTTCCGAACCGGCCGAAGCCCTTGAAGGCCGGGTCGAGATTGTCCCGGCGCGGATCGGCCGGATGCGCATAGCGGCCCGCCGCATTCGCCTGCCAGACCTCGATCATGGCGTCCAGAACGGCCTCGCCGGTGCCGTCGAACACCTGCCCGACAATACGGATGCGCCGCCCTTCGGTCGCCTCGCCGGCGATGGCGGAACCGGCGATGCCGCCGAAGGCATAACCGTATTGCGGCGCCGTCAGCCCATAGGCGAAAAAGGGCCCGACCGTCTGCGACGGCGTTTGCTTCAATGCCATGGTCAGGTCTCCATCGGCGTGGCCATGCGGCCGCGCAACACGATGTCGAAGACATAGCCCAGCGCGTATCCGGGCTCGGTCGCGTCCATCGACAGGGTCGCGACCATGCGTTCGCGGGCATCCTCCGGCGCGCCCATATAGATCGGGTCGAGCGCGAGCAGCGGGTCGCCGGGGAAATACATCTGCGTGATCAGGCGGGTGGCGAAGCAGGGGCCGAACAGCGAGAAATGGATATGCGCCGGCCGCCAGGCATTGTGATGGTTGCCCCAGGGATAGGCGCCCGGCTTTACGGTGAGAAACCGGTAGCGTCCATCCGCGTCGGTGATGCAGCGTCCGGCACCCAGGAAATTCGGGTCCAGCGGGGCGTCGTGCTGGTCGACGCTGTGGATGTAGCGTCCGGCGGCATTGCACTGCCAGACCTCGATCAGCGTGTCGGGAACCGGCCGGGCATCCTCGTCCAGCACGCGCCCGACGACGATGATCCGCTCGCCCAGCGGCGCGCCGTTGCGGACCGCGTTGCGCGTCAGGTCGGCATCGAGCGGCCCCACCGATTCCGCGCCGTAGACCGGGCCGGTGATCTCCGACAGCGTGTGATTCAGCGGGATCGGCGGCTGCGTCGGGCCCCGCTGCATGGTCGATTTATAGGCCGGATCGCGATGCGGCGGATGGCTCTGCCAGTCGCGAGGGCGATATCCCAGGGTTTCCATGGCAGCCTCACGACCAGTTTGTCTGCCGCTTGCGCTCCCGAACATAGGTGTCGAGATAGCTGCGGAACCGGTCGGAACAGATGCGGCAGCGCTCCTCCAGGCTGAGATTTGCCTGATCCGGGCGCGGCACCTCGCATTCGATCTCGATGTCGTCGGGCAGGGCGTCGAGATAATCGTAGAGCGGAAGCTGCCCGTCGCCGGGATAGAGGCGTCCCGTCCGCGCCTCGGTGCGGAGTTGGGCGATCTCCGCCGGTCCCGACAACAGCATCGCATCGCAAAGCTGGACGAAGACGATGTCCTTCGGGTCCATCGCCGCGATATCGGCCGGCGTGCCGCCCGAGCGGTCGAGATGCAGCGGGTCGAGCAGGACCCCGGCATTGGCCATGCCGGTCGCGCGGGTGACGCGAATGGCATCGGCAAGGGTCGGGACCGAGCAGTAGCGCATGAACTCCACCGCAATCTTGATGTTCAGCGGTGCGGCCATCTCGGCCGTGCGGGCCAGCAGGTCGACGAACTTGCCCTCGTCCGGCTGGTAGCTGTTGCAGACGATGATGTCGGGCCGCAACTCGGCCGCGACATCCATGATCCGCCTCTGGTGGTCCAGCGTGACGTCGGGCCAGACATGATAGCCGGACAGGTTCGACATCCGGATGCCGCTGTCGTCCACGCGCCGCTTGATTTCGCGCACCGCCGCAGGATTGTCGAGCACCTGGGTATAGGGATCTGCCAGGCGCCGCCCGGTGATGCGGATGCCGACCGACTTGAAACCGGCCGCGGCCGCCGCGGTCACGGTCTCGGCCGGCGGCGCGTCGATGGTGAGATAGCCCAGCGTAAGATGCGCCATGTTCGGTTCGCCTTATGACGTTTCCTTTTTCCCCTGCGGGCCAGCGTAATGCATCGCCGGGCGGCGGGTCGAGCGGGCGTTGCGTTCGCGCTGCGACGAGGCTGCCCGGCACCGCCTTCGTTTCATGCATGGCGGAAGGTCGTTTTCGCGGTCATGGATGCGGCGCGGCGCGCGTGATACGACTCCGCCTTCTTTCGCGCATCGTAGGACGAGACGGGCGTGGCCATGGAGCGTGCGGCGGGCGGCCCCGGCTTCGACTGGGCCGGGCGGCGGGTTCTCATTACGGGCGGTCTGGGCTTCATCGGCTCGAACCTTGCGCGGCGGCTGGTTGCGCTGGGGGCCGAGGTTCTGCTGCTCGACAGCCTGATCCCGGCCTATGGCGGCAACCCTTTCAACATTCGGGATGTGGCGGATCGTCTGCGGGTGAATCTGGGCGATCTGCGCGACCGGCATGCGCTGCCGCATCTGGTGCGCGGCTGCGATGTGATCTTCAACCTCGCCGGCCAGACCAGCCATATGGATTCGATGACCGATCCGGTGACGGATCTGGAGATCAATGCCGCGGCCCAGCTCTATCTTCTCGATGTGTGCCGGCACGAGGCGGCGGAAGCGCGGCTCGTCTTTGCCAGCACGCGGCAGATGTACGGGGCGCCGGACTATCTGCCGGTGGACGAAGCGCATCCGCTGCGGCCGGTCGATGTGAACGGCATCAACAAGCTGGCGGGGGAATCCTATCACCTGCTCTACCACCGGGTTTACGGGCTGCGTGCCTGTGCGCTGCGGCTGACGAACACCTACGGTCCGCGGATGCGGATCAAGGATGCGCGGCAGACCTTCCTCGGCATCTGGGTGAAGCTGGCGCTGGAGGGCCGGCCGTTCGAGGTCTGGGGCGGCGAACAGCTTCGCGACTTCACCTATGTCGACGATGTCGTGGATGCCTTTCTCGCGGCGGCGGTGAGCCCGGACGCGGCCGGACGCGCCTTCAACATCGGAGGGTTCCCGCCGATGAGCCTGAAGGCTCTCGCCGAGGCGCTTATCGCGGCCAATGGCAGCGGCGGCTACGAGATTCGCGCCTTTCCCGCCGACCGCAAGAAAATCGATATCGGCGACTACTATGCCGACGACTCCGCCTTTCGCGCGCTGACCGGCTGGCGGCCTCGTATCGACATGGCGGAGGGGCTGGCGCGGACCCTCGACTATTTCCGGCCCAACCTTCCGCATTACCTGTAGAGGTCTCGATGGCATCGGACATCCGCGTCCCGCAAGCCAACCCGCGCGCCGGCTATCTGGCTGCGAAGCCGGAGATCGATGCGGCCGTGGCCGGCGTGCTCGATGGGGGGTGGTACATCCTCGGCAAGGAGGTGTCGGCCTTTGAAGCCGAGTTTGCCGCCTATATCGGCGTCGCGCATGCGGTCGGCGTCGCGAACGGCACCGATGCCTTGGCCCTGGCGCTGCGCGGTCTCGGAATCGGGCCGGGCGACGCCGTCGCCACCGTCTCGCACACCGCCGTCGCCACCGTGGCGGCTATCGAGATGGCGGGCGCCACGCCCGTCCTGATCGACATCGACGCGGCGGGCTATACCCTCGACCCCGCGGAACTGGAGGGGGCGCTGGCGGGTCGGACCTGCGGCGACTGTCCGCCGATCCGGGCGGTCATCGCCGTGCATCTCTATGGCCAGGCCGCCGATATCGAAGCGATTGCCGGGCTGACGCGCCGGTACGGCGTCCGCCTGGTCGAGGATTGCGCGCAGGCGCATGGCGCGACGCTGGACGGTCGGCGGCTGGGCGGGTTCGGCGATGCTGCCGCGTTCAGCCTCTACCCGACCAAGAATCTGGGCGCATTGGGCGATGGCGGCATCGTCGCGACCGGCGACGCGGCGGTCGCGGAGCGGACCGCCGCTCTGCGGCAGTATGGCTGGCGTGCGCGCTATGTCAGCGACATCGTGGGCATCAACAGCCGCCTCGACGAGATGCAGGCGGCGATCCTGCGCGTGAAACTGCGGCGCCTGGATGCGGAGAATGCCCGCCGTCGCGCGATCGCCGCTGCCTATGACGGCGTGCCCGAAGGGGCCGCTTTCGCCCGGCCCTGGCGGCGCCCGCAGGCCGAACATGTGTTCCACCAGTATGTGCTGCGCTGCCGGGATCGGGACGGGTTGCAGGCGCGGCTGCGCGATGCCGGCATCGGAACCAACATCCACTATCCCGTACCGGTACATCTTCAGCCGGCCTATCGCGGACGCTTGGCAACGGGGCCGGGCGGCCTGTCCCGCACGGAAGCCGCGGCGTCGTCCGTCCTCAGCCTGCCGATGTTCCCGCAACTCGCCGATACCGAGGTCGCTGCGGTCTGCGACGCCTTGGGTGCGGCGGCCGGATAGCGGTCAGCCGCCGGTCTCGCGCCGGGCCGGGCGGCTGCGTTCGGCGGCCGGCCGGACCACGTCGCGCACCAGGAACTGGGGCTTGCGGTTCACCGTCAGGAACAGCCGGCCCAGATACTCGCCCAGCAGGCCGATCATCACGAACTGCACGCCCGAGAGCAGCAGGACCGACGCCATCAGCGAGGCCCAGCCTTCGGGCGTGTGGCTGACCAGCGCCTCCACCGCCACCATGACGCCGCCGATCACCCCCAGCAGGCACATCACGATCCCGACCGCGGTGCTGATGCGCAGCGGCATGACCGAGAAGTTCACGAACAAGTTCATCCACAATCCGACGAGGCGGCGCAGGGTGTAGTTGCTGCGGCCGCGCGCGCGGGCCAGATGCTCCACCGGGATGCGGTCGATCCTCTGCGTGACCTGAAGAACGAGGCCGTCGACATAGGGGAATGGCCCCTCGAAGCGAAGGATGTTCTTCACCACGAAGGCGTTCATGCAGCGGAAGCTGGACAGATAGAGGCCCTGCGGCTTGTCGAGCAGCAGATCGGCGACGTAGTTGGCGAAGCGGCTGCCCAGGTTCCGCCAGAGGGCATGCTTCTTTTCCGCGTAATAGGTGTAGACGACGTCCCAGCCGCCGTCGCGCGCATGCTGGAACAGGCGCAGAACCTCCGATGGCGGGTTCTGCAGGTCGTCGTCCATCGTGATGACATAATCGCCGCGGGCATGGTGCAGGCCCGCAAGA
>JBFWNZ010000114.1:0-10528 GCA_050250795.1 Alphaproteobacteria bacterium
AGCGCGCGGCGCGCTGGTTCGTCACCATCGCCGGCAGCCGGTTGTTGAGCGCGACCAGCGCCATCAGGAAGAACTCGCCGATCTTGGCCGCATGCACGCCGCTGTTGTTGGTCAGCACGGTGCCCGGTGGCAGCCAGTCGAGCGGCATCGCCCCCTCGATCCCCGCGCCGATCAGATGGATCAGGCGCAGCCGGGGCGCGGCGGCGGCGAGGTCGCGCTTCGGGAAATCGGCATGGCGCAGCACGTCGGTCGAGGTGACGAGCACCTCTGTCTCGCGCAGCCGGCCCGCGAGCCCGACGAGGTTCTCGCCATGCGTGAACCGCGCCAGCCCGTCGGCCCCGGGATGGCGTGCCCGCAAGGCGGCGATCAGGTCCGGCGTCAGATGGAAGATGAGCGGCTTCGACGTAAAGTTTTCGAGATGAATCTGGAAGGGCCTGCGTCGCATCGGTCTCCGCCCTAGAACAGCTCGTAGGCCGCCGGCTTCGGCGTGCAATCCGCCCCGTTGACCGGCAGCAGGTCCTGCGGACAGGCGGACATGGCGAGGATGCAGTCGCGCTCGGCGCGAAAGGTCACGCTGTCGCCGGGCTGCGCCGGCGGGGCGGCGACGGTCATCGCGCCTTCGGCGTCGAAGATCGTGTTCATGAACAGGTTGAGGGGCGTCGGCACCACCGCAGGCGAGATGCCGAAGGGCACCAGCGCGGACGCCAGGTTGTCGGCGCAGTTGTCGTGATAGGCCGTGCAGCCCAGCAGGCGGTAGCGCTCGCGGTCGCAGGCGGCAAACAGCATGCAATGCACGCCCGGCGAAGAATCCTCGGTCAATGTGAGGATCGGCGCGCGCCGGTTGGTCACGAGCACGCTGCCCGGCTTCGGCTTGATGCGGTCGGCGGCGACCACCGAATGCGCCATCGACATCCACTCGCCCGGCGCCCGTGCGCTGAACGCCCACAGATCGACCACCTGGCCGCCATGGGTGTTCACGATGCGGATCGATTGACGGGCGGACAGCCGCACCGCCACGCCGCGGCGCGCCGGAATCTCGTGTCTGTCGGGCATTGCGGCCGTTTCCCCCGGACGGTTGCCTGACGGATGGCTACACGATAGGCTGGAGCCATTCAAGTGACTTTCCTGAATATCAAGAAGCCTGCCAAGAAACCTGTGTGGCTTTGCCGAGGATGGAGTGACCCCGATGGACCTGTTCGATCCCAAGACCTATGAGGCGGTGCGCCGCCCGCTGCTGGAAGCCGAGACGCTGCCGCCGGAATGCTACACCTCGGAGGCGTTCTACCAGCGCGAGGTCGACACGATCTTCATGAAGGTCTGGAACTTCATCGGCCGGGTCGACTACATCCCCAATCCCGGCGACTACTACACCGTCGATTTCGTGCGGGTGCCGCTGATTATCGTGCGCGGCGAGGACGGCGAGGTGCGGGCCTTCGTCAATTCCTGCCGCCATCGCGGCGCCAAGATCGCCAATTGCGACGGCCATGCGAAGGCGCTGAAATGCCCTTATCACGGCTGGGTGTTCGGGCTGCAGGGCGATCTTCTGGCCTATGCCGGCATGAAGGCGACGAAGAATTTCGACCCCAAGGACTATCCGCTGCTGCCGGTCAAGACGGCCACCTGGGGCGGCTTCATCTTCGTCAATTTCGATCCCGATTGCGGCAGCCTTGAGGAGTATCTGGGCGACATCCGCGACAAGCTCGCCTCCTATCGCTTCGAGGACATGGTGACGACGCGCAAGAGCGTCTACGAGGTCGACTGCAACTGGAAGATCTATGTCGAGAACGCGATGGAGGCCTTCCATGTGCCGCATGTCCATCGCGCCAGCATCAACCGCCAGCGCGGCAGCAAGAAGAACGACCGCACCTTCGACGCCACGGAGGGCAACTGGGTGGTGATGCACAAGGAGCATGAGGGCTCGCGCGCCGTGCTGGTCGGCCAGCAGGGCTTCCCGCGCATCCCGACCTTGGCCGGCAAGGCCGCGCTGGGCACGCAATACCCGCTGATCTTCCCCTCGACCATGCTGGGCTGCACCATCGACTGCATGTGGTGGCTGGAGATCCACCCGCTGGGCCCGACGCGCATGCGGCTGATCGTCGGCCAGTGCTTCCCGCGCGAGATCGCGGCCCGGCCCGACTTCGAAGCCATCGCCGAGAACTATTACAAGCGCTGGGACATGACGACCCAGGAGGATATCGACATCAGCGTGATGCAGCAGGAAGGCGTGTCCACGCCGTTCAGCGTGCCCGGCCGGCTGTCGGAGCATGAGCCGCTGATCCACGCCATCGACAACTGGGTGCTGGACCATGTGCTGCAGGTCGAGCAGCCGACCCGCCGCTATCAGGGCTTCAGCGTGCAGGACCTGGACGTCCTGCCGGAGAACCTGGTGGCCTGAGCGGCGCGCCGATGACACCCAAGGACCAGCCCGATGCCGAGATCGCCCCGGCCGACCCCGTCGGCGGGGGGCCGCGCATCGGCCTGCGCATCCGGCATCTGCGCAAGGTGAAGGGGCTGCGGCTGAAGGAACTGGCCGACCTCGTCGGCTGCTCGGAAAGCATGATCTCGAAGATCGAGAACGACAAGGTGAACCCGTCGCTGACCATGCTGCACCGGCTGGTCGGCGTGCTGGAGGCGAATATCGGCTTCGTGTTCGGAGCGCCACGGCCGGGCGAGCAGGTGGTGGCGCGGGCCGGCGAGCGGCCGGTCATCCATCTCGACGCGCTGCGCCATGGCGACGGCATTACCCTGGAGCGGCTGATCCCCTATGCCGAGGACCATCTGCTGCAGGCGAACCTGCATATCGTCGAGCCCGGCGGGCGCAGCGACGGCACCATCGCCCATCGCGGCGAGGAGTTGGGCTATCTTCTGGAGGGCGAGCTGGAACTGACGGTGGACGGACAGGTCTATCGGCTGGGCGCGGGCGATTCCTTCCATTTCCGCTCGGACCTCGCGCATGGCTACCGGAATTGCGGGACCGGCCCGGCGAAGGTGATCTGGGTCAACACCCCCCCGACCTTCTGAGGAGACGCGCATGTACGGGTGGCGGGCGCGCATCGGCCGCATCAACCCCTCGCCCGAGACGGTCGGCGACGAGGAATGGCGGCGGCTCTGCCCCGAGGGCGTCATCGTCGTCTCGACCCGGATGTTCATCGAGGCGGTGGACGCGGCCGGGCTCAAGGCCATGGTCGGGCATGTCGAGCGCGCGGCGCGCGAGCTGGCGACGGCGCGGCCCGACGTGATCCTGATGGCCGGCACGGCGGGCGCCTTCGCCGGCGGCCCCGGCTTCGAGCGCGATCTGGTGAAGCGGATCGAGGACGCCTCGGGCATCCGCGCCACCACCACCATGACGGCCGTTCTGGACGCGCTCGACGCGCTGGACATACGCCGGGTCGCGGTCGCCACCTCCTATATCGCGCCGGTCGACGCGATGCTGGCCACGGCGCTGGAAGCCGCCGGCAAGACCGTCACCGCGATCCGCGGCATGGGCATCCTGAACAGCATCGACATGGGCGATGTGCGGCCCGAGGCGACCTATCGCTTCGCGCGCGACGTGCTGGCGGCCGCGCCGGAGTCGGACGGCTGCCTGATTTCCTGCGGCAACCTTCGAACCCTGGAGGCGATCCGGCCGCTGGAGGCCGATTTCGGCCTGCCGGTCGTCACCAGCAACCAGGCCGGGCTGTGGCAGGCGCTGCGGATCGCCGGCATCCGGCCCGAGGCGGAAGAGGGCGGCCGCCTGTTCGCCACCGCCTGAGCAGCGCCCGCCCCCCCGTGCGGCCCCCCGTGCGGCCAAGCCGAGGCGGCGTCACTTCTTCACGATCACCCAGATCGCGTGGACGATGCCGGGGATGTAGCCCAGCAGGGTCAACAGGATGTTCAGCCAGAAATGCAGGCCGAATCCCACCTGCAGGAACACGCCGAGCGGCGGCAGGATGATGGCGAAGATGATGCGCAGAACGTCCATGTCCCGATTTCCCTGACCGTGTCGTTGCCAGGGTCGAACGGCGCGAGAACCGGATTGTTCCGGGCCCGGTCAGGGAATCAGCAGCAGCTTGCCGGTCGTTGTCCGAGATTCCAGCGCGATATGCGCCTGGGCCGCATCGCGCAGGGCAAAGCGACCGCCGATATGGACGGTCAGGCTGCCCTCGGCGATCCAGCGGAACATGTCGCCGGCGCGCCGCGCCACATCCTCGTGGCAGGCGACGTAATGGGTCAGGCTGGGGCGTGCCAGGAACAGCGAGCCCATCGCGTTGAGGACGGCCGTGTCGAAGGGCGGCACCCGGCCGCTCGACTGGCCGTAGAGCGCCATCATGCCCTTGGGCCGCAGGCAGGCGAGGCTGCCCTCGAAGGTGGCGGCGCCGACGGAATCGTAGACGACATGCACGCCCGCCCCGT
Source organism: Alphaproteobacteria bacterium (assembly GCA_050250795.1). Lineage (GTDB taxonomy): Bacteria > Pseudomonadota > Alphaproteobacteria > UBA8366 > UBA8366 > JBFWNZ01. The sequence continues at coordinate 4,393 of JBFWNZ010000114.1, forward strand.
CGGTCAGCCGCCGCGTCTCCTCCGTGAAATCCGCCTCGGCCGTGACGATGACCGCATCCGCCCCCGCATCCCGCGCGAGCGCCGCCTTGGCCGCGGTCGAGACGGTGCCGATGACGCGCGCGCCGCGAAGCTTCGCCATCTGCACCAGCATCAGCCCGGTGCCGCCCGCCGCCGCATGGACGAGGCAGGCATGGCCCGCCTCCAGCGGAAAGACGTCGCTGCACAGGTAATGCGCGGTCATGCCCTGCTGCATCGCCGCGCCGGCCGTCTCGACCGGAATCGCATCCGGCAGCCGGGTCAGGTGCCAGGCCGGCAGCGCCTGCAATTCGGCATAGGCGCCGGCGCCGTTCGAGACGCCATAGGCAACGCGGTCGCCGGGCGCGACATGGGTCACCCCGTCGCCCACCGCCTCGACCACCCCCGCCCCTTCGGCGCCGGGGGTATAGGGCAGGGCGCGGCCGTGATGGCCGCCCCAGTGGAAGCCCGAGCGGTAGTAGATGTCGAGGAAGTTGACGCCCGCGGCCTGGACGCGGACCAGGGCCTCGCCCGGGCCGGGCCGCGGGTCCTCGACCTCTTCATAGGTCAGGACCTCAGGCCCGCCGAGGGTATGAACCCGGACCGCGCGCATCGCCGTCAGCCGCCCAGGAAGTCCTTCATCCAGCGCTCGTAATCGGCGTCGCGCGTCACCTGCTTCATCAGCGCGCCCGATGCGAAATACTCGATGTCGTCGGCCGGCACGCCCTCGCGCAGCGCCTTCAGCGTGTCGTAGGTCGCGCGCACCGCGGCCATGATCGGCTTGTGCGTCTGCAGCGCGATGCGGATGCCCAGCTTCGCATAGTCGTCGAGCGCCCCCTTCGGCCCGGAGCCGAGAATGATCGGCAGCCGGATCTCGCCGGCGATGGCCGCAAGGTCCGCCGCCGACTTCACACCGACCAGGAAGATCATGTCCACGCCCGCCGCCTCATAGGCCTTGGCGCGCCGGATCGTGTCCTCGACCCCGGTCATGCCCGGCGCGCTGGTGCGGCCGGCGATGACAAGATTGCGGTCCTGGCGGGCGGTGAGCGCCGCCTTCATCTTGCCCACGCCCTCCTCAACCGAGAGCAGCCGCGCCTTGCCCAACTGGCCGAAGGGCTGGGGCAGGTCGGTGTCCTCGATCGACAGCGCGGCGACGCCGGCCGTCTCCAGCTCCTGCACCGTGCGCATCACGTTCAGCGCGTTGCCATAGCCATGGTCGGCATCGACCAGCAGCGCGAGATTGCCGGCGCGGCAGATGCGATAGGCCTGATCGGCGAATTCCGACAGGGTCAGCACGATATGGTCCGGCGCGCCGAGCACGGCGAGCGAGGCGACCGAGCCCGCGAACATGCCCACCTCGAAGCCCAGATCCTCGGCCATGCGCGCCGACATGGCGTCGTAGACGGAGCCGGGATGCACGCATTTGTCGCTGGCGATCTGTGCGCGGAAGCGCTCGCGGCGTTCGGTCCAGTTCATGAAGCTGGGTCTCCCCCGATGCGGTTGACGGTTCTCGTGCGGGCATGGCCCGCCGCCTGCCGTCAACGCTACGGCGCTTCCGCCCCGACCGGAAGGGATTTTCACGGAGAATTGCCGCGCCGTGGGCAGCCCTGCTATAGCCCGCCGCATGGCACCCCCGATCCTGATCCTGCGCGACATCCACCTGACCTTCGGCGGCACGCCCCTTCTGGAAGGGGCCGAAATGTCGCTGTCGCCGGGCGACCGGCTGGCGCTGGTGGGGCGCAACGGCTCGGGCAAGTCGACCCTGCTGAAGATCGCGGCCGGTCTGATCGAGCCGGATGCGGGCGAGCGCTTCGTGCAGCCCGGCGCGACCGTGCGCTATCTGCCGCAGGAGCCGGACCTGTCCGGCCATGCGACGGTGCTGGATTTCGTGCAGGCGGGGCTGACGCCGGGCGACGATCCCTATCGCGCGCCCTATCTGCTGGAGCAGTTGGGTCTGACGGGGGCGGAGGATCCGGGGCGGCTGTCGGGCGGCGAGGCGCGGCGCGCGGCGCTGGCCCGCGCGCTGGCGCCGGAACCGGATATGCTGCTGCTGGACGAGCCGACCAACCATCTGGACCTGCCGGCCATCGAATGGCTGGAATCCGAACTGGGGGCGACGCGCTCGGCCCTCATCCTGATCAGCCATGACCGCCGCTTCCTGGAGACGCTGTCGCGCAGCACCCTGTGGCTGGCGCAGGGCGCGACGCGGCGGCTGGACCAGGGCTTCGCCGCCTTCGAGGCGTGGCGCGACGGCATCCTGGAGGACGAGGAGACCCAGCGCCACAAGATGGACCGCAAGCTGGCCGCCGAGACGGAATGGCTGCGCAAGGGCGTGACGGCGCGGCGCAAGCGCAACCAGGGCCGGCTGCGCGCGCTGCATGCGCTGCGCGCCGAGCGCCAGACCCAGCGGCGCAGCGCCACCGGCGCCGTGGCGATGGCGGCCAGCGACGGCGACCTGTCGGGCAAGCTGGTGCTGGAAGCCATGGGAATCGGCAAGTCCTATGGCGGCGTGCCGGTGGTGCGCGAGGTGTCGCTGCGGGTCCAGCGCGGCGACCGGATCGGCATCGTGGGACCGAACGGTGCCGGCAAGACCACCCTGCTCAACCTGCTGACCGGGGCGCTGGCGCCCGACGAGGGCAGCGTGCGGCTGGGCACGAACCTGCAGATGGTCACGCTGGACCAGCGGCGCGAGAGCCTGGACCCGGCACGGCCGCTGGCGGAGACGCTGACCGACGGGCGCGGCGACACGGTGACGGTAGGCGGCGCGGCGCGCCATGTCGTCAGCTATATGAAGGACTTCCTGTTCCTGCCCGAGCAGGCCCGCACGCCGGTGGGCAACCTGTCGGGGGGCGAACGCGGCCGGGTGATGCTGGCGCGCGCACTGGCACGGCCGTCCAACCTGCTGGTGCTGGACGAGCCGACCAACGACCTCGACCTGGAGACGCTGGATTTGTTGCAGGAGCTGCTGGCCGACTATGCCGGGACGGTGCTGCTGGTCAGCCATGACCGCGACTTTCTGGACCGGGTCGTGACCTCGACCGTCGCCTGGGAGGGCGCGGGTCGCTGGGTCGAGTATGCCGGCGGCTATTCCGACATGGTGGCGCAGCGCGGCAGCGGCGTGCAGGCAAAGACGGCCGCCAAGCCGAAGCGCGAGGCCCCGACCCGCACCCAGCCCGCCGCCCCGTCCGCGCCGCCGCCCCAGCGGGTGAAGCTGTCCTTCAAGGAAAAGCACGCGCTGGAGACCCTGCCGAAGCGCATGGCGCAGCTGCAGGCGGAGATCGTCGCGCTGGAAGCCGCATTGGCCGATCCCGGCCTGTACGCGCGCGACCGCGCCGGCTTCGACCGCAAGGCCGCCTCGGCGGCCGCCAAGCGCGCCGAGCTGGCGGCGGCCGAGGACGACTGGCTGGCGCTGGAGATGAAGCGCGAGGAGGCCGAAGGTGGCTGAGGCGGGTGGACCGGCGCTGTATGTCGATGCCGATGCCTGCCCGGTGAAGGACGAGGCGATGCGCGTCGCGCGCCGGCACGGCCTGGCCATCGTCATGGTCGGCAACACCTGGATGCGGCTGGGCAATGCACCGGATGTGCGCCGCGTGGTGGTGCCGGAGGGGCCGGACGCGGCCGATGACTGGATCGCCGAGAACGCCGCCGCGGGCGACGTGGTGGTGACGGCCGACATCCCGCTGGCGGCACGCTGCCTCAAGGCCGGGGCCGAGGTCCTGGGCCCTGCTGGCCGGCCTTTTACCGAGGACAGCATCGGCGCCGCACTGGCGATGCGCGAGATCAACCAGATGCGCCGCGACATGGGCGAGATCGGCGGCGGCGGGCCCAGCTTTTCGTCCAAGGACCGCTCGCGCTTCCTGGATGCCTTGGAACGGGCCGTACAGGCGGCGAAGCGGCGGCAGCCGGTTTAGCCGGCCGGATCCTCGACCGCGCGGATACGCTCGACGATGCCGGGATGGGAGGCCAGCAGCCCGCCGCCCTCGTCCTCGCCATAGCGGGCGTACAGATAACGCAGCGCATAGGCCATGGTCGCCGCGGCCTCGGCATGGGCGGCGGCCGGCGGCTGCCCGCCGGCGACAAAGGCCCGCTCCATCAGCACAAGGGCGTGACGGTCGGCCGCCAGTTCCTGGGTCCGGCCATAGGCGCTGGAGATGATCGGATTGGCGACATAGTCCAGATAACCGACGCCGGGGATGAAGAAACCCGCGGCGGTGAAGGCGGCCGAGACCATAGAAGACGCGGCGGTGCGGTCGCGTACGTGGTTCAGATCCTGGTGCGCCAGCTCATGCGCGACGATACCGCGAATCAGCCTTTCGTCGCGGGTGCGTACCAGCCCTTCGGTGAAATAGAAGGTGCCGTCGCCGCCATTGGCCGCATTCACCTCATCGGTCGCAAGCATGCGAACGGCAAGCGACTGCGGCGGCAATGGATCGTCCATATGCGACGCCAGCACCTGAAGCACGGAGACCACTTCGCGGACATCGGGATCGGCGGTGCGCGGAACATAGCTGTCGCGGGGCGGTGCAGCGACGCTGCATCCGGCAAGCAGCAGCAGGGCAAGGCCGGCGATGCGGCGGCGGAACGACATCTGCGCAGCATAAGGCGAAAGGTGCCGAGGCCGGTAGCTGGGCTTTCCCGGATGGCGCCGCTTGCGCCGCCGGGTCCGGAGGGTCAGGATCGGGCCATGGCACGGATCGCCTTCACCCCGAACCTCCAGCGCCATGTCGCCTGCCCGCCGATGCAGGCCGAAGGCGCGACCGTGCGTTCGGTGCTGGACCACGCCTTTGCCGCCCGGCCGGACCTGCGCGCGTACATACTGGACGAGCATGGCAGGCTGCGGAAGCATATGAACCTGTTCGTGGACGGCCGCGCCGTGGTCGACCGCACCGGCCTGGGCGACGCGGTCGGGCCAGACTCCGAAATCCTGGTGTTCCAGGCGCTCTCGGGAGGATGAGATGACCGATCTGCTGCATGTCGCGACCCGCAAGGGCGTGTTCGCCTTCCGCCGCCGCGACGGCAACTGGGAGGCGGGACCGCCATCCTTCCTAGGCGCCGCGGCGACCGCCGTGCTGCAGGCCGCGGACGGCACGCTGTACGCGGCGCTGCGGCACGGGCATTTCGGGGTCAAGGTCCACCGCTCCGAGGACGGTGGCGAGACCTGGGCCGAGGTGGCGTCCCCCGCCATCCCGCCGGACGACGAACCCGTCGAGAAGCAGCCGGCGCTGGACATGATCTGGACGCTCACCGGCGGCACCGCCGCGGCGCCGGACACGCTGTGGGCCGGCACCCTGCCGGGCGCGGTGTTCCGCAGCGACGACCGCGGCGAAAGCTGGCACATCGCCGACGGACTGTGGTCGCGGCCGGAGCGCAAGACCTGGTTCGGCGGCGGCTACGACCTGTCCGGCGTACATTCGATCCAGTTCGACCCGCGCGACCGGCAGCGCATCACCATCGGCATCTCGTCGGGCGGCATCTGGAAGAGCGACGACGGCGCCGCCACATGGCGACAGGCCGGAACGGGGCTGCGCGCGGCCTATATGCCGCCGGAGCAGGCCTTCGACCCGGCGGTGCAGGACCCGCACCGGCTCGCCATCTGCGCCGCGGCGCCGGATGTGATGTGGTGCCAGCACCATAACGGCATCTTCCGCTCCACCGATGGCGGCGAAACCTTCGCCGAGATCGAGAATGTCCCGCCATCCGTCTTCGGCTTCGCCGTGGCGGCGCATCCGCAAGACCCTGAGACGGCGTGGTTCGTGCCGGCGGTGAAGGACGAATGCCGGGTGCCGGTGGGCGGAAGGCTGGTGGTGACGCGGACCCGCGACGGCGGGCGCAGCTTCGAGGCGATCGGCGAGGGGCTGCCGGCCGACGGCAGCTACGACCTCATCTACCGCCACGGCCTGGATGTGGACGCGACCGGCCGGCGCCTCGCGATGGGCTCGACGACGGGAAATCTGTGGGTCAGCGAGGATGGCGGCGGACGCTGGACGCTGGCGAGCGGCACCCTGCCCCCCATCGCCCAGGTCGCGTTCGCATAGCGGAATCCGGGCAGGCCGTGCCGCTTGCCCTGGATTCCCGCAAGCGCGGGAATGACACGATTTTTCGTCAATACGGGGCCGCGCAG
>JBFWNZ010000115.1:0-10452 GCA_050250795.1 Alphaproteobacteria bacterium
CACGCTTTCGATGGCCGCGGCGCGGGTCGAGGCCGAGGAGCCGGCGCTCGCCGCCTATCGCGCCCTGGCGGCGGAGTTGGGCATCTGGCTGCTTGCAGGGTCGCTGGTGGTCAAGCTGACCGACGACGAGCGGATGGCGAACCGCTCCTTCCTGATCGACCCGCAGGGCAATGTCGCGGCCCGCTATGACAAGATCCACATGTTCGACGTCGACCTCGCCAATGGCGAGCGCTACCGCGAATCCGCGACCTTCCGGCCGGGCGACCGGATGGTGGTGGCCGAGACGCCCTGGGGCGGCCTCGGCATGACCGTCTGCTACGATGTCCGCTTTCCCTATCTCTATCGGACCCTGGCCAAGGCGGGGGCGGGCATCATTGCCGTCCCGGCGGCGTTCACGCGACCCACGGGACAGGCGCATTGGCATGTCCTGCTGCGCGCGCGGGCCATCGAGACCGGCTGCTTCGTGATCGCGCCGGCGCAGTGCGGCGTGCATGAGGACGGGCGCCAGACCTATGGCCATGCCCTGATCGTCTCGCCCTGGGGAGAAGTGCTGGCGGATGCCGGCGAAGCGCCCGGCCTCGCCATGGCCACCCTGGACCTGAATGCGGTCGAACAGGCGCGCGCAATGGTGCCGTCGCTGACCCATGACCGAAGCGCCGGTCCCCCGGTGCCGTTCGGATTGCGGGCCGCCGGCGAATAGCTCAGCGCCGGTAGATATCCGGATTGTGGATGGTCATGAAGCGTCCCGGCTCCGTGGGCGCTTCATAACCGACGCCGCGATACAGGGCATGGGCATCGCGTGTGGCGAGCAGCCAGCGCCGGAAGCCCTGCAACTCGGGATGCTCCAGGACGCAGCGGTTGAGGAAGGTGGCAAGGCCGCGGCCGCGCCATTCCTCCAGAACGAACACGTCGCACAGCCAGCCGAAGCTGGTGTAGTCGGTGACGACGCGGGCAAAGCCGATCTGCGGGCCGTGCTCTGCCGCCGGGCCGGCGTACAGACCGAAGGGGTGAGAATTGGCGATGGCGCGCTCCACGGTCTCGCGCGGGACGCCGACCGACCAATAGGCGGTCTTCAGGAAGCCGTGGATGACATCCATGTCCAGCCGGTCGCGCGCATCGCTGACCGTGAAGCCGTTCCATTCCTGCTCGTACATCGGCCTATCCCTCAGGCCGGCCCGGCGCGGCGCGCGGCAATGTGCTGCACGACCGCCGGGCGCGGCGGCCCCAGCGTGACCTGCCCGTAGGCGAGGATGTCCAGCCTGCCGCGGACCGTTTCCGCCAGTTCGCCGGGGCGAAGCAGGTGGTCCGGGTTGCGCGGGCGGCCGAAAGCCTCGTTGCCTTGGGCGAAGGTCTCGTACAGCAGCAATCCGCCGGGAGCAACGGCCTCGATTATCGCCGGCATGATCGGCCGCCAGAGATAGTTCGTGACGATGACGGCGCCGAACCGGCGGCCCGGCATCGGCCAGGGCGCGCCTTCGATATCCGCCTCAATGAATTTCGCGCCGGTACATCCGGCGAGGTCGGCAACGCGGCTCAGATCGCGGTCCACCATCGCGACGGGGTGGCCTGCCGCCAGGAACAGGCGTGCATGCCGGCCGCTGCCGCAGGCAAGGTCGAGCACCGGGGCGCCTGTCGCGACGGCCGGCGCGAAGCGGAGAACCCAAGGCGACGGCGATGGAACTTCTGTCACGTCAGCACTCGCACGCATCGGCTGCCATGCATCTTGAACATCGCATAGGCTTTGCCATCTAATCGGATCGTATGCATGCAAGGCGTCCGGCGATAACGCAATGATCCTCTACACCCTGCGCTGCGCGCATGAGCACGGCTTCGACGCGTGGTTCCGCAACAGCGCCACCTATGACGAACAGGCGGCAGCCGGCGAGGTCATGTGCCCGGTTTGCGGCGACACGCGCGTGACCAAGGCGCCGATGGCCCCCCGGATCGCATCGTCGCGCGGGCGCGAAGTCTCCGACGAGGCGCAGAAGATGGCGACGATGCGCGAGATGCTGCGCGACATGCGGGCCAAGGTGGAGGCGAACTGCGAGCATGTCGGCGACGAGTTCGCCGAAGAGGCACGCAAGATGCATTACGGCGAGATCGAGCATCGGGACATCTACGGCAATGCCAGCGACGATGACTACAACGCCCTGACGGAAGAGGGCGTGCCGGTCGCGCGCATTCCGTGGCTGCCGCCCAGCGACAGCTGACGAACGGGGCGGCCGCGATGCAATGGTTCTATGGGCCAGGGGCGGCCGTCCGCGTCAACGATAACCTGATCGCCCTGGCGCCGACGCCGTTGTTCCATTTCGAGGTGGCGGACGCGGATGCCATGCATGCCCGGCTGCTGGAGATGATCCGCAGCGACATGGCCGAGGACGACACGGCGGCCAATCGCGGCATCGAACCGGGGACGCCGGGCATCGTCACGCGCAACCGAGGGCTGCCTGCGGGCGGGGCTGTCGCGTGGCAGGAGCAGGCGGCCTATGTGCCCGTCAACAGCATGCTGGACCGCGACCATCCGGATGTGCGCGACCTGCGCGATGCGATTCTGAAGGCGGCTGCCTTCGTGTCGAAATCCATCCTGGGCGGTCAGGATTTCGACACCCGCATCCTGTCGTCCTGGGTGCAGCGCTACAGCAACGACGATTTCCACAACATGCATCACCACAAGGGCCGGAACTTCCATCCGGTGTGGCAGCATGACATGAACGGGCTGACCTTGTGGTCCGGCGCCTATTACATCGACGATGGCGCGCCCGATCCGCATCGCGACTACAGCGGCGTGCTGACCTTCAATATCCATGGTTCGCTGTTCCATGTCCGGCCCAAGCCCGGCTTGATGCTGATGTGGCCGAGCGAGGTCTTCCATTTCGTAAATCCCTTCGTGGGCGCGCGCGAACGGGTGATGCTGTCCTGGAACCTGGGGTTCTTCCGGCGCGAAACGTGAGGGGGTGCCGATGCGCGTTCTGGCGGGTTTCTTCGTTGGCGGTCTGTTGGGTGCGGCGGCGGGCTTCGCCGTGGGAATTTTCGTCTATCCCTATATTTTCCTGGCAGACATCGTCGCGCAGGAGCAACTGGCGCCCTCGGTGGCGCGGCAGGTCGTGGCGGCGGGCCGCTTCATCCACGCGGACCCGTCCGATCCGGTGCATTACGGCAGCGGCGGCGTCACGGTGTACAGCGATGCGCTGCATCTGGAACCGGATTTTGCCGTCGGGCCCGGCCCCAAATTTCATGTCTATCTGGTGCCCGATGCCGATGTCCGTCCGGACACCGAGGTCGAGACGACGATGTTCGTCGATCTCGGCCGGCTGCGGGCCTTCCAGGGCAGTCAGGTGTACCCGATCCCGGCAGGGGTCGATCTCTCGCGTTTCGGCAGCGTCGTCATCTGGTGCGAGCAGTTCGGCGTGCTGATCTCGCCGGCTCGCCTCACGCCGGCTCGCTAAGCGTCCGGCTTGGCCGCAAGGGCCATGTAGTTGACGTCGAGATCGCGCGGGTCAAGGCGCCACCGGTCGCCGATGGGGTCGTAAACGATCCCGGCCAGTTCCTGCAGCGTCATGCCGCCCAGGCGCAGCCCTGCCGCCAGTTCCGAGGGCTTCAGGAACTTGCGCCAGTCATGCGTGCCGGCGGGCAGCCAGCGCAGGATGTATTCGGCCCCGATCTTTGCCATCAGCAGGGCTTTCACGGTGCGATTGAGCGTTGCAGCCACCATCAGTCCGCCGGGCCGGACCAGCGTCGCGGCGGTCTCAAGAAATGCGTCGGGGTCGGCCACATGCTCGACGACTTCCATGTTGAGCACGATATCGAACCGTTCGCCGGCTGCCGCCAGCGCCTCGGCTGTGGTGAAGCGATAGTCGATCGCAAGGCCCATCTCCGCCGCATGCGCACGGGCCGCAAGGATGCCGGCTTCGCTGGCGTCGATCCCGGTCACTGTCGCGCCCAGGCGGCACATCGGTTCCGCCAGCAGGCCCCCGCCGCAGCCGATATCCAGAATGCGGAGTCCCGCCAGCGGACGGTCGCCGGTGGGCGACCGCCCGAAATGCGTGCAGGCACGGTCGCGGATAAAGGCGAGGCGCACCGGGTTCAGCCGATGCAGCGGCCGGAACTTGCCGTCGGGATCCCACCACGCGTCGGCCATCGCCGCGAACTTGGCGATCTCGCCGTCATCGACGCTGCCGGCCGGGCGCGGCGTCTGTTTATCCATATGTGCGGCCATCTGGCGCTCCCGTTGCGGCCGGGTTGCATCCCGGCGGGGCGAAAGAGTATGGATACGCGCCCCGGCGACGGCAACCGGGGCCGGGGCGGCCTGGCCGCGACCGGAACGCGCAGCAGTCTGATGGGTCGCATGGCACGGATCGTACAGAAATTCGGTGGCACGTCGGTCGCGGATGTCGACCGCATCCGCAATGCCGCCCTGCGGGTCAAGGCCGAGGTGGAGCGCGGCAGCCAGGTGGCGGTCTGCGTTTCGGCGATGGCCGGCGTGACGAATGAACTGGTCGGCTATGTGGATTCCATCAGCCGGATTTACGACGCGCGCGAATACGACGCCGTCGTCTCCTCGGGCGAGCAGATCACGGCCGGCCTGATGGCCCTGGCATTGCAGGAACTGGGCATCGCCGCCCGCTCCTGGATGGGCTGGCAGATTCCGATCCGGACCGACGAGGTTCACGGCAAGGCGCGCATCCTCGATGTCGAGACCGATGAGATCGGCAAGCGGCTTGAGGCGGGCGAGGTCGTTGTCGTGCCCGGTTTTCAGGGGCTGTCGCCGCGCAACCGCATTACGACGCTCGGTCGTGGCGGTTCGGACACCACCGCCGTCGCGTTGGCTGCGGCGCTCAAGGCCGAACGCTGCGACATCTTTACCGATGTGGACGGCGTCTACACCACCGATCCCCGGATCGTGCCGCGGGCGCGCAAGCTTGCGCTCGTGACCTATGAAGAAATGCTCGAGATGGCTTCGCTCGGCGCCAAGGTGCTGCAGACCCGCTCGGTCGAGCTGGCCATGAACCAACGTGTACGCGTGCAGGTATTGTCGAGTTTCCAGGACATTCCCGGCACGCTTGTCGTCGATGAGGACGAAATCGTGGAAAAGCAGGTGGTCAGCGGCATCGCCTACAGCCGCGACGAGGCAAAGCTTACGTTGATCGGTGTGGCGGACCGGCCCGGTGTGGCGGCGGCGATCTTCGGCCCCTTGGCCGAGAACAGCGTGAATGTCGATATGATCGTGCAGAGCGTGTCGCCGGACGGTGCACGTACGGACATCACCTTCACGGTCTCGCGCGCGGATTTTGCGCGGGCCGTCAAGATTCTCGAAGGGCTGCGCGCGGACCTCGACTATAAGCGAATCGCGAGCGACCAGAACGTCGTGAAGGTGTCCGTGATCGGGGTCGGCATGCGAAGCCATGCCGGCGTTGCACAGACAATGTTTCGCGCGCTCTCGGAGAAGGGTATCAACATCCATGCGATCTCGACCTCCGAGATCAAGATCAGCGTGCTGATCGGCGAGGACTACGCCGAACTCGCGTTGCGCGCATTGCATACGGCCTACGGGCTCGACGCCGAATAGGCGCGCGTCGCGCCGGTTGCCCGTAGCGGGCCGGCCGCCGGCGGTGGGTGGCGCGCGGTGGATGGGACGACCGGGATGAGCGATCAGATTGGGTGGATCGGCTCACGGCAGTTGTTGCGCCGGTTGCGCGACGCTATGGCCGGCGGCGGCAGCGTCGAAGAACGTCTGGACCTCATCGTCGATCTGATCGCCCGCGGCATGGTTGCCGAAGTGTGCTCGATCTACGTCCTGCGTCCCGGCGACTTGCTGGTCTTGTATGCGACCGAGGGGCTGCGGAAGGACGCGGTCCATCGGACCCGGCTGCGGGTCGGCGAGGGCCTTGTCGGTGCCATCGCGGCGCGGGCTCAGCCGCTGGCCCTGGCAGATGCTCAGAAGGATCCGGGCTTCGCCTACCGCCCGGAAACAGGCGAGGAGATCTATCACTCGCTGGCCGGCGTGCCGATCCTGCGCGGCAGCCGGGTGCGCGGCGTTCTGGTCGTGCAGAATCGGACTCAGCGCGACTACACCGAAGAAGAGATCGAGACCCTTGAGACGGTCGCGATGGTTCTGGCCGAGCTCATCTCGGGCACGGAGGCCGTCGGCGTCGCAATGCAGCCGGCCGACGGAACCAATCTCGTGCCGCTGCGTCTCGCCGGCGCATCGCTGAGCCGCGGCATGGGCATGGGGCGCGCGGTGCTGCACCGTCAAGGAACCGCGATCACGCGCGTCGTGGGCGAGGACCCGGAAGCCGAACTCGCCCGCTTCGACGAGGCGATCGAGGGGATGCGCTCCCAGATCGACCGGCTGCTGGCGGCCCATGACGATGACCGGTCCGGGCGGGGGCGCCGGCGCGGCGCCGGCGAGCATGTGGACATCCTGCGCACCTACCGGCGGTTCGCCGACGACCGCGGCTGGATCGGCCGGATCCGCGAGGCGATCCAGAGCGGCCTGACGGCGGAGGCCGCGGTCAGCAAGGTGCAGAACGACCTGCGGGTCCGCATGCAGGCGGTCGGCGACGACTACATCCGCGAGCGGTTGCAGGATCTGGACGATCTTGCATTCCGCCTGCTGCAGCATCTGACCGGCGATGTGGCCACACCGGAACTGCCCGAGGATGCGGTCATCGTGGCCCGTTCGATGGGGCCTGCCGAACTCTTGGACTATGACCATCGTCGCATCCGCGGCGTCCTGCTGGAGGAAGGGTCTCCCAGCGCCCATGTGGCCATCGTCGCCCGGGCCTTCGGCATTCCGGCGGTCGGCAATCTTGTCGATGTGTTCACCAAGGTCGAGCAGGGAGACCTTGTCCTGCTCGACGGCGACAACGGGATCGCGGCCATCCGGCCGGGCGAGCATGTGCGCCAGCGCTTTACCGAAAGCCTGGAGGCACGGCTGGCAAGGCAGGCGACCTATGCCGCCAGCCGCAATCTGCCGGCGATCACGCGCGACGGCGTCGAGATCACGCTGCAGATCAATGCCGGGCTCGCCATCGATCTTGAGCACCTTCAGGACAGCGGTGCGGCCGGCGTTGGTCTCTATCGCACCGAAATCCCGTTCATGGTGCAGTCCGGCTTTCCCGATGTTCGCGGGCAAACCCAGTTGTACCAGCGGGTTCTCGACCTTGCGGAAGGCCGGCCGGTCGTGTTCCGGACGCTGGATATCGGCGGCGACAAGCTGCTTCCCTATTTTCGCGGTGCGGGCGACGAAAACCCGGCGTTGGGCTGGCGGGCCATCCGCATTTCGCTCGACAGGCCGGCGATGCTGCGACAGCAACTCCGCGCCCTCATCCGGGCGGCACATGGACGCGATCTGGATGTCATGTTCCCGATGGTCGCCGAGGTTGCGGAATTGGTGGCGGCGCGAGCGCTGCTGGATCGCGAGCAGATCCGCGAAGCCGGGCGGGGGGTGATACCCGGTCGGATTCGGGTCGGCGTGATGCTGGAGGTGCCGGCTTTGCTGTTTCAATTGCCGGCGCTGCTGCCGCGTATCGATTTCCTGTCGATCGGATCGAACGATCTGCAGCAATTCCTGTTCGCCAGCGACCGGGGTAATCCGCGCGTCGGCAATCGCTACGATGCGCTGGCACCGGCCTTGCTGGCCATCGTGAAGCGCACGGTCGATGCCTGTCATGCTGCGGGCGTGCCCGTCGGGCTGTGCGGCGAGATGGCGGGGAATCCGCTGGAGGCAATGGCGCTTGTCGGGCTCGGTCTGCGGCGCCTGTCCATGCCGCCGGCCTCCATCGGCGCGGTGCGAACGATGATCCGCAGTCTCGACGCAGGCGCTCTGGCCCATTATCTGGGCACCTTGCCCGACAGTCCCGAGCACAGCATCCGCGGACGCCTGCGGGCCTTCGCCCAGGATCACGGCGTCCAACTCTGACGTCGCTCCAGCGCGGGGTGTTCGCTGCCAAAGCGTTGGACACACCTGCATGGCCTTGATATTGCTGTGTCGGCTGGCCATCCCGTTGGGAAGGCGGGTTGGCGGGGGCCGATACCATCGGTCTCATGCCGGTGCTCGCAGACCCAGTTCGGACGCGCAGGGAATACGGCATGCTCACTCCGAATGCACCCTCGGAAGCGCCCCGGCCCGCACCGGAGAACATCTCTTATTCGCAGCCGGCGGGTCCGAAGGCGGTGGGGGCGATGCTGCATACCCGGCGCGAGGAACTCGGCCGCGAGTTGCGCGCCGCAGCCGATGTCCTGCGTATCCGCTATCCCTATCTGCACGCCATCGAGGAAGGGCGGGTGGAGGATTTGCCGGGGCCGACCTATGCGGTCGGTTTCGTGCGGGCCTATGCCGATTATCTCGGTCTCGACGGCGAGTACATCGTCGCCCGGTTCAAGCTGGAGAATGAGGGGCTGGAGCATCATCGTGCTCAGCTCGTCTTTCCGTCGCCAACGTCCGAGACCCGGGTTCCGAGCGGAGCGATCCTGCTCATCGCGGTCGCATTGGCCGCCGCTGCCTATGGCGGATGGGTGTATCTCTCTTCGTCCGAGCGCAATATTGCGGACCTCGTCCCCAGCCTGCCGGACAATCTGACGGCGCTGCTCCGGTCGAGCCCGCCGCCGCCGGCTGCGCCGGGCGCCCTTTCGGAGTCGGCCGAAGCGCGGCCCGCCGACATGTCGGCCGCCGCAGTCACGCTGGCGCCGGCGTCCCCGACGGTATCGGGGATGGCACGTCCTGCCGAGCCTGCGATGCCGGCACCGCCTGTCCCGGCTCCGTCATCGCCGCCGGCCCAGGCTTCCGCGCCGCCGGCCGTGGCGGTTCAGGCCCCGGCTCCTGCGCCCCCCACTGCGGCGGCGCCTTCGCTCGTGGTGCCGCCGCCCGGAACGCCAGCCGCACCGGCCATGGTGCCGGCGTCGCCACCCTCGTCCATGGCTTCGGCCGCGCAGGACCCCGCTCCGGATTCCGCGCCGGAGCCTCCGGACCCGGTCAATCCGAACGCCACGATCCCGGACTCGCCGCCGTTGCCTGCCGTTGCCGCAGCAGCACCGCCCCGGCCCGATGTCGTTCCGGATTCCGAGCAGCGCCCCGAGGCGCGGATATACGGCGAGGAAAATCTGGGCTCGCGCATCGTCATTCGTGCGCTCAGCGACAGCTGGGTCGAGGTCCGGGACGAGCGGAGCGGCGAGTTGCTGCTGACACGCGTCCTGCGGACCGGCGATACCTATCGGGTTCCCAACCGGGGCGGCTTGTCGCTGGTGACGGGCAATGCGGGCGGGATCGAGATTTCGGTCGATGGCAAATCGGTGGGTTCCATCGGGCCGCTGGGGTCCGTACGGCGGAATCTGGCGCTGGACCCGGATTCGCTCCGCCGCGCCTCCGCTGCGAACTGAGCGCTTGTGCGCCGGTATCGGCGCTTGATATTTGCGGTCGGGCGGACCAAAGTCCGCGGCCGCAACGACACCGAGGAACCGCCGGTCCGATGGCTGCCCTGCAACCGGTGCGCGGGACGCACGATATTCTGCCCAAGGCGATGCGCGCTCACCGCGCCGTCGTGGATACTGCGCGCGCCGTCGTCGAACGCTATGGGTTCGACGAGATGGCGACGCCGATCTTCGAGTTCACCCAGGTGTTCCGGCGGACCCTGGGCGAGACCTCGGACATCGTCACCAAGGAAATGTACACCTTCATGGACAAGGGCGGCGATGAGCTGACCCTGCGGCCGGAGAACACCGCGGGCGTTGCGCGCTGCTTCATTTCCGAGGGATTGGCGCAGAGCGTGCCCTTGCGGGTGTTCTATGCCGGTCCGATGTTCCGCCACGAGCGGCCGCAGAAGGGCCGGCTGCGCCAGTTCCACCAGGTCGGTATCGAACTGATCGGCGCGCCGCAGCCGGAAGCCGATGTCGAGGCGATTGCGGCGGGGGCGGCGGTCCTCGATGCGCTGGGCATCCTGCCGCACACCGAACTGCAGCTGAACACGCTCGGCGATGCCGAGAGCCGGGCCCGTTACCGCGAGGTGCTGGTGACGTATTTCGGCGACCATCGCGACGCGCTGTCGGAGGAAAGCCGCGACCGGCTGGCGCGGAACCCGTTGCGTATCCTCGATTCCAAGGACGAGGGCGACCGCCGCATCGTGGCGGGTGCGCCGGATTTCGGCGACTATCTGAATGAGGCCAGCCGCGACTTCTTTGCTGTTGTCACCGGTGGCCTCACGGCGCTCGGCATCGCCTACAATCGCAATCCCCGTCTTGTCCGCGGTCTCGATTATTACTCGCATACGGCCTTCGAGTTCACGACCACGACGCTGGGGGCCCAGGGCACCGTGCTTGCCGGCGGCCGGTATGACGGGCTGATCGGCATGATGGGCGGACCGGAGACGCCCGGCGTCGGGTGGGCCGCCGGCGTCGAACGGCTGGCGATGATGATTCCCGCCCCGCCGGCCGGGCGCCAGCCGGTTGCGGTCGTCC
>JBFWNZ010000116.1:0-10451 GCA_050250795.1 Alphaproteobacteria bacterium
CGAACACCTATGCGCTGTTCCGCAGCAAGATGGTGAACCTGTCGCTCAGCCAGAAGCCCGAAGAGGCAGGACGGCTGCGCCATTTGGGTTTCGAGGATCCCGAGGCGCCGGGCTTCTCGCTCGACACCGACGGCGAGGGCTTTCTATGGGAACGCTTCACCGCCGAGCAGCAGGCACAGGAAATCAACAGATTCTGGCCGGGCACGAACTATACCGCCGGCAGCATTTGAGGCCTAAGCGGCAGCGACATGATGATCGATGTCGCTGCCGCAAATCTAGGGCCCGATAATGATATTAAGAATGACTTGCATAAACGATCGAATATGTCATAGGGTCGCCGCCAACGTGGAAAACGCGTCTATAACAACCGGTTGGGGGCCTTGTGACATGGTGGGGTATCCGCAGGGAAGGGCATTGCGACCGCCCGAACGCGACCAGTTACGCCAGACGATTCCCGGACGGGCGCCGCGGCTCAATGCCAAGGATCTCCTGTCCGGCGCACGCGAAGTGATCCTCGTTCACAATGAGTCCGAGTATCGCTTGCGCATCACGAGCAACGACAAGTTGATCCTGACGAAGTGAAGTCCGCGCACCGGTCGGTGCGCAAAATTGCCGAGCCAGCCTCCGAGGCGTCCGCCTCCGGCAGCCAGCCAGGCCTAACGGTTCTGCTGATTGCAATTTCGGAGGTGGTCTCATGCGTCCGTTCACGTCACCCTTGTGCCTTGAGGAAGCCGCGTCACTGCGGCGGCGGCTGCGCGCCGGCACCGCGCTCGGTCTCGCCATGTCCTGTCTTGCCGCTGCGCCCGCCGCGGCCCAGTCCAGCCAGCCGGCTTCGGCCAGCGGCGCCCCGGTCCAGATGCCGACGATCCAGGTCGAGGCGGACACGGATGGCTACAAGCCGGAATATGTGTCCTCGCCGAAATATACCGAGCCGCTGCGCAACATTCCGCAGTCGATCACCATCATCACGACCGAGCAAATGAAGGAGCGCGGAGCCACGTCGATCAGCGAGGCGCTGCGCACCACCCCGGGCATCAGCCTGGGAGCGGGCGAAGGCGGCATTCCGTTCGGCGACAGGGCGTTCATCCGCGGCTTCGATGCCCGAAGCGACATGTTCATCGACGGGACGCGCGACTTCGGCGCCTATTCGCGCGATCCTTACAACGTCGAGCAGGTCGAGGTCGTGAAGGGGCCGAGTTCCACCTATAGCGGTCGTGGCTCGACGGGTGGCACGATCAATCTTGCGACCAAGCAGCCGACGCGCGACAGCGCCTATGGCGGCAGCGTGTCCTTCGGCACCGACTGGACCAAGCGGTCGACCATCGACATCAATCAGTCGCTGGAGGATTTCGGCTATGACAGCATGGCATTCCGCCTCAATGCCATGGTGCACGATGCCGATGTCGCCGGGCGCGACGAGGTGACGAAACATCGCTGGGCGGTCGCCCCGTCCTTCGCCTGGGGGCTGGGCACGGATACGCGGCTCATCGCCCAGTTCGAGCATCTCTATCAGGATGACGTGCCGGATTACGGCGTGCCCTTCGACGACCAGCCCTTCGCACGGCCGTTGGACGTCGATCGCGACAATTTTTACGGCATCCTGTCGCGCGACAAGGACGAGGTGCAGCACAACAGCGCGGGCTTGAAGTTCGAGCACGATTTCTCCGCCACGCTGTCGCTCACGAACCAGCTTCGCTACACGCGGACCACCAAGGACTTCATCGTCACGAAGCCCGAATATACGGCGGGCGCGAATTCGGTCGTCCGATCCGACCGCAGCCGCGACAGCGTCGATTCCGCCCTGGTTAACCAGACCGATGTCACCACCGACTTCAACACGGGCGAGGCGAAGCACACGCTGGTGGCGGGCATGGAGCTTTCGCAGGAGCTGTCGTCGAACCAGAGCCGCAATATTCCGAATGCGGTCAATGCGCCCCTCAACAACCCGGACCCGCACACGCCCTATAACGACACCATCGCCTGGGCCCAGTACGACGCACATTCGACCTCCTATTCCGGGGCCGTCTACGCGTTCGATACGATCAAGTTCGGCCAGCAGTGGGAGCTGTCGGGCGGACTGCGGTACGACCGCTTCAAGACGGACTACCGAGACGCCAACCTGGTCACGTACAAGCGCAACGACGACGCCGTGACCTGGCGCATCGGCACCGTCTACAAGCCGTATACCAATGGCAGCATCTACTTCGCCTATGGAACCTCGATCAATCCGTCGGCAGAGGGGCTGACGCTCAGTGCGACCACCTCGACGCTCGAGCCGGAGGAATCCGAGAGCTACGAGCTGGGTACGAAATGGGACCTGGCGGCGGAGAAGCTGGCTCTGACGGCGGCTCTGTTCCGCACCAACAAGACCAACGCCCGAACCTCGACGGGCGGGGGCGGTGCGCCGCAGGTGCTTAGCGGCGAACAGCGTGTCGAAGGCCTCGAACTGGGTGTCACGGGGCATGTGACCGACCGCTTCCGGCTGATGGGCGGCTACACCTACATGCAGAGCGAGATTCTGACCTCGCTGAATGCGGCGGAAGTGGGCAAGGAGACGTCCAATACGCCGCGCCATACGCTCAGCCTGTGGGGTGTCTATCAGGTGACCGAAGCCGCCGATGTCGGCGCGGGCGCGTATTTCCAGGATGAACGCTACGCCAACACCTCCAACTCGGCGGAGCTTCCCTCGTATTGGCGTTTCGATGCGACGGCCGGATATCGGATCAACGAGCATTTCGACGTTCGTGTGAACGCGCTGAACCTGACCGACGCGACCTATTACGACTCTGCCCATTCCAACCAGCACGCGCTGGTGGCGCCGGGCCGGAGCTTCCTGTTGACCGGCGGGGTGCAGTTCTGACCCCGCCCCGCCCGGGGCGCCCGTCGCGGGGCGCTCCGGGCGGCCACACCTGAAGGACCGCCGATGCTGGTGCATGTTCCCGAGGTTCTGAACGCGGCCCAACTGGCGGAATGCCGCCGCGTGCTGGATGCGGCCGAATGGGTCGACGGCAACGTGACGGCCGGCCACCAGTCGGCCATGGCCAAGCGGAACATGCAGATACCCGAGGGCCATCCGGCCGCCCGGCAGGCGGGCGACATGGTCATGGCGGCGCTGTCGAACAGCCCGTTGTTCATCGCGGCCGCCCTGCCGTTGCGGGTTTTCCCGCCGCTGTTCAATCGCTATGCCGGCGGTCAGGCTTTCGGCAACCACGTCGATAACGCCATCCGCCACATTCCGGGCACGCCGCACCGCATTCGCACCGATCTGTCCGCGACCCTGTTTCTGAACGGTCCGGACGAATACGACGGTGGAGAGTTGGTCATCGACGACACCTATGGCCCACATCGGGTGAAGCTGCCCGCTGGCCATATGGTGCTGTACCCCTCGACCAGTCTGCATCGGGTCTCGCCCGTGACCCGTGGGGCGCGGGTGGCGTCGTTCTTCTGGATACAGAGCATGGTTCGCGATGACGGGCGTCGCAGCCTGATGTTCGATCTGGACCAGTCGATCCAGCAATTCGCACAGGAGTTGCCCGACCATGCGGCGACGGTTCGGCTGACCTCCGTCTATCACAATCTTCTGCGGATGTGGGCCGAGGCCTGAGCGGCGAGGCGCGGCTGCACGCCGCACCGACAAGCGTCTGGCGGGATGCTGTGCTGCGTGGTAACACCCGCATTGCAATTGCGACTGATTCAAATTTGCGTCTTTGGGCCGTCATGTCGGTGTTGAGGGCGCAGTCGGATGGCAAGGTGTTTCGGATGAAGACGTCTTATGGAACCCGGTTGAGCGCAGGCTTGGCCATGGCCGTTCCCGGGATGCTGGTGGCGGCAGCGGCGCTGGCCCAGGAGGCGCAGATGCCTCCGCCCGCGCCGCTGGGTACGGCAATGACGCCGGGTGCGCCCATGCCGCCGGCCGCCGACGGGACGCTGCCGCTGGGCATGGACCCGACGGGTCCGATGCCGCTGGACGCGGGCCTTCTGCCGCACGACCTGTCGCCGCTGGGCATGTTCCTGGCCGCCGATATCGTCGTGCAGTCGGTGATGGTCGGGCTGCTCTTCGCCTCGCTCGTCACCTGGACGGTCTGCCTTGCGAAGTGGCTGGAATTGCGGATCGCCCGCAACCGGGTTCGTGCCCTGCTGCCGGGGCTGGCCCAGGCGCGGTCCTTGATCGAGGCCGGGCGGCAAACGGCGTCGGCCAAGCCGGGTCCTGTGCCGGCCTTCGTCGAGGCGGCGGGGTTGGAGATCGAACTGTCCGCCGATGCGATGGACAAGGACGGCGTGAAGGAACGCGTCGTTTCGCGCCTGGAGCGGATCGAGGCGGCGGCAGGACGCAGGATGACGGTCGGCACCGGCGTGCTCGCGACCATCGGCTCGACGGCACCCTTCGTCGGTCTGTTCGGCACGGTCTGGGGCATCATGAACAGCTTCATCGGGATTTCGCAGGCCCAGACGACCAATCTGGCGGTGGTGGCGCCGGGTATCGCCGAGGCTCTGCTGGCGACCGCTATGGGCCTTGTCGCGGCCATCCCGGCGGTGGTGGTCTATAACCATTTCGCCCGCCAGATCGCCGGCTATCGCGCCATGCTCGGCGACGCCTCCGCAGCGGTGCTGCGACTGGTTTCGCGGGATTTCGACCGCAACCGGCGTGCCTATCCCAAGGCGGCGGAATAGACATGGCAGCCCGGCTCGACCACGGCGGCGGAGGCGACCTGCCTGAGACGCACGAGATCAACGTCACGCCGTTCATCGACGTCATCCTGGTGCTGCTCATCATCTTCATGGTCGCGGCGCCCCTGGCGACCGTGGATATCGCGGTCGATCTGCCATCGTCGACGGCCCGCCCGCAGCCGCGTCCCGACAAGCCGCTCTATCTGACGGTGAAGGCCGATCTGGGGCTTGCCTTGGGTAATGACCCGGTCCCGCGCGAGACGCTTGCGGCCGAACTGGACCGGAAGACCGGCGGCGACAAGCAGGCGCGCGTATTCCTGCGGGCGGACAAATCCGTCGACTACGGTGATCTGATGGAGGTGATGAACGCCTTGCGCGCGGCGGGCTATCTGAAGATCGCGTTGGTCGGGCTGGAATCGGTGCCGGTGCCATGAGCGCGCTGGCCATTGGCGACCGCAACGATGCGCCGCGCTGGCTTCTGAGCGCCGCGGTGGTCGTGATGGCGCATGGCGGCATGGCGGCCGCGACGATGCTCGACTGGCGGTCGATGCCGCCGCCGCCGGCCGCCCCGGCGATCATGTTGGAACTGGCGCCGATGCCCACGGCGCCGGCGGTCGAGCGCAACGACATGCAGCCGGGACCCAAGCAGGTGCAGGCGGACCCGCCGCCGCCGCCCGAGCCGGAACAGGAGATCGAGAAGGTCGAGGAGCCGCCCGCGGTGGAGCCTGCGGTGGTGCTGCCGCGTCCCCGGCCGCACCGCCGGCCGAAACCGCCGCAGCCGGAGCCGGTGGTACAGCGTAAGCCAACGCCCCAGCCGGTGGAGGAACCGCCCGCGCCGGCGACCACGGCACCGCCCGCGGCCATGGTACCCCCGGCCCAGGTCGCGGCTGCGCCGCCGGATGCGGCCAACGCCCTGGTGCCGTCGAACGCGATCCCGACCTTCCAGCAGCGTCTGCTGGCGCATCTGGAACGGCACAAGCGCTATCCGCATTCCTCGCGGCGGCGAGGAGAGGAAGGGGTGGTGCATCTGCGCTTCGTCATGGACCGGGCCGGCCAGGTGCTCGACTGCCGCATCGTCCGCAGCTCCGGTGTCGCGCCGCTCGACGACGAGGTCCTGGCGATGATCCATCGCGCGGAACCTCTGCCCCGTATTCCCGACGAGATTCCGCAATCCAGGCTGGACCTGATCGTCCCGGTGAAGTTCGAACTTCGCTGACCTATCCTGGCCGCGCGCTGCACGCTTGTCCGGCGCCCGGCGGTTGGACTATCGTCCCGCTAATGTATGGCGGCCGGGCAGGCTGACGCGAGGACGACGCTTCATGGCCCAGCAGTTCGGCGGCGCCAGGATATTGATCTACAGCCACGATTCTTTCGGCTTGGGTCATCTGCGGCGTTGCCAGACCATCGCGCGGGCATTGGTCGAGCGGTTTCAGGACCTGTCCGTGATGATCCTGTCCGGCTCACCGATCATCGGTGCGTTCGATTTTCCGGCGCGTGTCGATTTCGTCCGCATCCCCGGTATCATCAAGCTGTATGACGGCGACTACACCTCGCTAGGCCTGCATATCGACCTGAAGGATACGCTGGCGATCCGGGCTTCGATCATCGAGCATACGGCCGCGGCCTTTGCACCCGACATCTTCATCGTGGACAAGGAGCCGCTGGGCCTGCGCGGCGAGATCCGAGACACGCTCGAAATGCTGCGCCGCCAGGGCACGACCCTTGTCCTGGGCTTGCGCGACGTGCTGGATGCCCCGCATCTGCTGCGTCGCGAGTGGGAGGCCCGAAAGCTGCTGCCGGTTCTCGACTCCCTCTACGACGAGATATGGGTGTTCGGGCTGGAATCCTTCTGGGACCCGCTCCGCGACCTGGGGGCGAGCGAGGCGGTGCGCCGCAAGATGGCCTATACCGGCTATCTGCACCGCACCGTGCCGCCTGGGCCCAAGCCCGTTCCGCCGGCCCGCCTCGGCGAGCCTTACGTGCTGGTCACGCCGGGCGGCGGCGGCGACGGCGAGGAGATGATCGACTGGGCGCTGCGCGCATACGAGGCCGATCCGGACCTGCCCTTCGCCGGGCTCTTCGTGCTCGGGCCCTTCATGCCGTCGGAACGGCGGGCCCAGTTCCAGGCCCGCGCCGACCGGCTGCGGCGGGTCGAGACCGTGACCTTCGACGCGCATCTCGAACTGCTGATGGAGCAGGCGGTCGGCGTTGTCGCGATGGGCGGGTACAACACCTTCTGCGAGTTGCTGTCCCTCGACAAGCCGTCGATCCTGGTGCCGCGCCATGCGCCGCGTCAGGAACAACTGGTCCGGGCCAGTCGTGCGTCCGATCTCGACCTCGTACGCATGCTCGATCCGCGCGACGGCATGGCGACCGACCGCATGGTGGCGGCGCTGCGGGCGCTTCCAGCCCAGACCCGGCCGTCCGCGGCCTGTGTTCAGGGGCTGCTCGACGGGCTCGACAATGTGGCGCGTCTTGCGGAACGCCATCTGTCCGTCCGCCGCAACCAGCCGCGCGCCGCACGCGCCGGCGGATGAGCGCTATCGCATCGGGCTGCACGCTCTCCATTGCCGAAGCCGGCATCCCGCTCGTGCTGATCCGCCACGGTCCGACGGACTGGACCGAGGACGGACGGCTCCAGGGGCGGGCCGACCCACCGCTGTCCGCGCCCGGCCGGGAAGCGGTGCGGTCGTGGCGGATGCCGGCGATGCTGCATGATTTCGCATGGCAGGCCAGCCCGCTGCGGCGTGCCATCGAGACGGCCGAACTCCTGACAGCAGGCCCCGTCACGGTTACGCCTGACTTGATCGAGATGGATTGGGGAACCTGGGAGGGACGCCGCCTCAAGGATCTGCGCCGTGACGGCGGGGCGGCGATGGCCGCCATGGAGGTGCAGGGGCTCGACCTCCTGCCGCCGGGAGGGGAAAGCCCGCGCATGGTGCAGGAGCGTGTCCGGCCATGGCTGCGGGACATTGTGCGGGCCGGCCGGCCCGTCGCCGCCGTCACGCATAAAGGCGTGATCCGCGCCATTCTGGCCTTGGCCACGGGCTGGGACATGCTGGGCTCGCCGCCGGCGCGGGTCGGCATGGGTACGCTCCAGTGCTTCCGTATTGCGCCGCAGGGAGGGATCGCGGTGGAGCGCCTGGACGTGCCCTGCACGGCACCGGCATGAACGGACGTGTCCTTTTCCATGTCCAGCATCTGCTGGGCATCGGGCATCTGCGACGTGCCGCGTTGATCGCCGCCGCGCTGGAGGCGGCGGGATTTGAGGTGGTCCTTGTGTCCGGCGGCATGCCGATGCCCGGTTTACCGGTGCCGGCCGTTCAGTTGCCGCCCGTGCAGGCCGGTCCCGGCGGCTTCGGCGATCTGCGGGATGCCGATGGCCGGCCGGTGGATGCGGCGTGGCAGGCCCGTCGCCGCGACAGCCTGCTTCGCCTGTTCGCCGAGATGCGTCCCGATATCCTGATGATCGAAGCCTTTCCATTCGGACGCCGCGCATTCCGGTTCGAACTCCTGCCGCTGCTCGAAGCTGCCCGATCGCGGCCCAGCCCGCCGCTGGTCGTCTGCTCGGTGCGCGACATCGTGCAGCGCCGCACCCCGGAGCGCGATGCGGAGACGCTGGCGCTGTTGGATCGGCTTTTCGATCTCGTGCTGGTGCATGGCGATCCGGCTCTGGTTCCGCTCTCGCGGAGCTTTCCGCCGGCGGCGGCGATCGGCGATCGCTTGCATCACACCGGCCTCGTTGTCGACCCGGCCGCGTGCGTTCTACGGCCGACTGCCCGAGACGGCATTCTCGTCTCCGCCGGGGGCGGAGCGGCCGGACAGGTGCTGCTGCGGGTCGCGGCGGAGGCCAGCGCCTTGGCCGCAGGGCGCTTCGGGCCCTGGCGGCTGGTGTGCGGACCCAACCTGCCCGAACCCGACAGGGCTGCCATTGCATCGCTTGCGGCAGGCCGCGCTGCCGTGGATGGGGTCCGGACGGATATGCCGGCTTTGGCCGCAACCGCATCCGTTGCCGTCGGTCAGGCGGGGTACAACAGCGTTGCCGAACTGCTGGCGGCGCGGACACCGGCGGTTCTGGTTCCTTATACGGATGGCGGCGAGACGGAGCAGGCCGAGCGGGCCGCCACCATGGCGGGGCGGGGGCTGGCGATCGACTTGCCGGAACACGATCTCGATGCGCCGGCCCTGCTGGATGCCGTCATGCGCGCGGCCGCGCTTCGCCCGGTGCACGCGGTCGACCTGGACGGTGCCGCTGCGACGGTCCGCATCCTGGCCGATGCCGTCGGACTCGACGGCCGCGACCCCAAGGGCCTATAGGTGAAGAACGTCGGCGGGACCCGGCCGGGTCCCGCATCTCAGTCTGACATCGAATTCGGGAGCGAACCGCACATGCTGCAGGGCAAGACGGCGTTGGTGACGGGATCGGTGCGCGGGATCGGCGAGTCCGTCGCCCGCGCTCTGGCCGCGAAGGGCTGCAACATCATGCTGAACGGGTTGGGCGAGCCCGACGAGATCGAGCGGACGCGCGCCAGCATCGCCAAGGACCACGGGGTTCGTGTGGTCTATCACGGCGCCGATCTGGCAAAGCGGGCCGAGATCGAGGACATGATGCAGACCGTGGAGCGCGAGTTCGGCGGCCTCAACATTCTCATCAACAACGCGGTCATCCGTTACTACAAGCTGATCCCCGATTTCGACCCGGACCAGTGGGACCACGCCATGGCGGTCAACGTCACGGCGCCGTTCAACCTGTGCCGGCTTGCGCTGCCGATGATGCGCAAGGCGGGCTGGGGCCGCGTCATCAACCTGTCTTCGACCATGGGCCTCGCGGGGCGCAGCGGGCGTGTCGACTACATCACCTCGAAGCATGCGATGATCGGTCTGACGCGTGCCGTGGCCGCGGAAACGTTGCTCGATCCCATCACCTGCAACGCGCTGTGCCCCGGTTCGGTGCTCACGCCCTTCATCCGCGCCCGTATCCAGGGGCTGGCGGATGCGCGGGGCATTACCTGGGACGAGATGGCGGTGCAGTACCGTAAGGATGTGGGCCAGGATTCGGACTTCATCACGCCTGAGCGGATGGCGGCGATCATGGTCTTCCTGTGCAGCGACGACGCCAAGGATATCTCCGCGGTCGCGCTGTCCGTCGATTCCGGCCGGGCCGGAACCTGGATGGAGCCCGTCGGCGCCGCCTAGGCGCGACCTCTTCTTCCTTTTTTGCGAAAGGGTGCACGGTTTGTGCGCCCTTTCTTTTTGCGCGGCCTCTTGAATGGATAGAACTGTCACCATATAATATGCATTGCTTATTATATGCAATGCGTGCCGGTGACATGAGAGATCGCGAGAGCAGTATCGGCTTCCTCATCAACGACGTGGCGCGGCTTCTGCGGCGGAACCTGAATCGCCGTGCGCAGGCGCTGGGACTGTCGCAGGCGCAATGGCGGGCGCTCGCCTATCTGTCGGTCCAGGAAGGGATCAACCAGGTTGGACTGGCGGACAGCCTTGAGGTCCAGCCCATCACGCTGGCCCGGCTGCTGGACCGGTTGCAGGAAGCGGGATTGATCGAACGGCGCCCCGATCCCGACGACCGCCGCGCCTTCCGCCTGTTCCTGACCGACAAGGCTCAGCCGCTGTTGGACCATATGTGGTCGCTGGCGGTCGAAACGCGGACCGAGGCGACAGACGGGCTGGGCGTTGGAAGCTTGCAGGTGCTGACCGAAGCCCTGCGCCACATGAAGCGGAATCTTCTGGATGCGGAAGCGCGGGTCGCGAGCAATCCGGCG
>JBFWNZ010000117.1:0-10296 GCA_050250795.1 Alphaproteobacteria bacterium
GGCGATCACCATCATCGGGACCCAGACCATGCCGGCCGATGCGCCCTGCATCAGGCTGGTCACCAGCAGGTGCCAGAACTGGAAGTTCACGTCGAGCAGGGTCATCACCGCGCCCGATCCGGCAAAAGTCAGGAACCCCAGCGCCATGCCCACGCGTGGGTCCAGCTTGCCGATCCCGATGGAGACGAAGAAGCCGAGGAACGCGCCGACGCCGCGCGAGGACAGCACCCAGCCGATCAGGTCGTCGGGATAGCCGGCGACGGTGTGGAGCATCGGCGGCAGCAGCACCATCGGCGAATAGCTGACGCAGCCGAAGACCAGCGTGCAGGCCATGCCGATCAGATAGTTGCGGTCCTTGATCATGGCCGGATTGATGAAGGGCCGCCGTGCGGTGGTGCAATGCACGACGCAGACCCACGCGGCGCCGAGACCCAGTGCCGCCATGATCACGATGGCCTGGGCGTCGAACCAGTCCGACCGGTGGCCGCGGTCCAGCACGAGCTGCAGGCAGATCACCGCCAGCGACAGCGACAGGAACCCCGTCCAGTCCAGGCTGCTGGGGCTGCGCGTGTCGTCGCGCATGAAGGCCCAGATGCCGACCAGCGTGCCCAGGCTGACCAGTGCCATGACGTAGAAACCGGCGCGCCAGTCGTAGACCTCGGCCAGGATGCCGCCCACGGCCGGTCCCAGCATCGGACCGATCATGACGCCCATGCCGAACACCGCCGTCGCCATCGCATGCTGTTCCTTGGGAAAGGCATCCAGGACGGCGGCATTGCAGAGCGGGTTCAGCGGCGCGCCCAGCGCGCCCTGAAGCACGCGGAAGACCACCAGCATCTCAAGCGATTCCGCTGTGCCGCAGAGCGCGGTGGCGACGGTGAACCCGGCGGTGCACCAGATCAGCACGTTGCGGCGGCCGAAGCGGTTGGCCAGCCATCCGCTGGGCGGCGTGCAGACGGCGGAGGCGACGATGTTCAGCGTCACGGCCCAGGCGATCTGGTCGGGCGTTGCGGACAGCGACCCCTGCATCTGGGGCATCACCACGCTCATCACCAGAAGCGCCATGCTGACCAGCGCCGTGGCGACGGTCGCCGTGCTGAGGATCATGATGCGGGCAAGCCCGCTGGGCTTTTCGGCGACGGGCGCGGCGGCGACAGCGTCGCTCATCGCGAAGGCTTCGAGGGGACGCGCACGAACAGAACCAAGGCGAGGCCGACCAGATTGGCGAGCGTGAACAGGACGAAGGAGTCGAGGAAGCCGATCATCCTGGACTGACGGTCGATCTCGCGGGCAAGCACGGCCATGCCCTGCAGATTGTCCATGCTCCAGAGGCCCATGAGCCGGTCGTAGTCGGCGAATTCGTTATACGGGTTCACGGCCTGGGTCATCAGTGCCCGGTTCGCGGTGCTGGTGTCCAGCATCTTGGTGACGGACAGCGACACGAACACGCTGGTCCCGATATAACGCATCAGATGGAACAGCGAGACGGCCTCGTTGAGCAGGCGGCGGTCCAGCGTCCGGTAGGTCACGACCTGAAGCGGCACCCAGATCGCAGCCGCCCCGATCCCCTGCATGATGCTGGTCACGACCAGCAGGTACATGTCCGCATCGGCGGTGAAGCCGGTCATCATCCAGCCGGACAGGCCGAACATGCCGAAGCCGAAGGTGAGGCCGATGCGGGGGTCGAGACGGTTGATGACGGTCATCGACATGAAGAAGCCGATGAAGATGCCGATGCCCCGCGTTGCCAGGACGATGCCGATGGCATCGTCGGGAAATCCGGAAAGCTGCTTCAGCATCGGCGGCACCATGATCATGGTGGTGAAGCTGACGCAGCCGAAGATGAGGACGAGGCCCAGCCCGATCACATAATTGCGGTCGGCCAGGAGGTCCATGTTCACGAAGGGTCTGGTGATCGTGAGGCAGTGGACGGCGCAGACATAGAAGGAGGCCAGCGCCAGCCCCGCCCAGACGACGATTTCGGTGGATTCGAACCAGTCCAGCCGATAGCCGCGATCCAATGCGAACTGGATGCAGGTGATGGTGAGGGCGAGCGTGACGAAGCCGGTCCAGTCGAGCCGCCCGGCCTCGCGCGTGTCGTCGCGCATGAACATCAGCAGGCCGAACACGGCGATCGACCCCATGACGGCGACGACATAGAAGGCCGCGCGCCAATCGTAGAGTTCGGACAGCCAGCCGCCGACGGCCGGTCCCAGCATCGGGCCGACCACGACCCCCATGCCGTAGATCGACGTCACCGTCGCGTGCTTCTCCTTGGGATAGGCAGACAGCACGGCCGCGTTCGACAGGGGATTGAGCGGCGCACCGAAGGCACCCTGGAAGACACGGAACAGGACCAGTTCCTCCAGCGATGTCGCGATGCCGCAAAGGGCGGTTGAGATCACGAAGCCGATGGCGGCCCACATCAGGGTATTGCGCCGCCCGAACCGGTTCGCGAACCAGCCGCCCAGCGGCGTCGCGATGGCGGTTGCGACGACGTTGAAGGTGATCGTCAGTGCAACTTGATCGGGTGTCGCGGAGAGCGACCCCTGCAACTGCGGCAGGATCACGCTGACCACAAGCAAGGTCATGCCGACCAGGGCGGTCGTCATGGTCGAGGTCACGAGTATCATGGTCCGCACATACGGGCTGGGGTACTGATCCTCAGCCGTTGCGGTGGCGGACGTTTTCTCCGGCATTGCGGTCGGATTGCTCATCGGGCGTGTTCGTCCGATGAGTGTATGCCACTTCGGCGCGACGATGCGAAACGTTCCTAGTCATGCCACGTCTGCGCTGCGGTCGGGTGACTTCACCAGCAGCACGAGTGCCACGATGGCAAGGTTCAGGACCGCATAGAAGCCGAAGGCCTGGAGATAGCCCAGCATCTGGGCCTGACGGTCCAGTTCCCGTCCCAGCATGGCGACATCCACCAGCCGTTCCGTGCTCCACAGCCCCGCCAGCCGGTCGTAGGAGAACAGGTCGTTGTAGGGCGTGACCCATTCGCCGAGCCGCTCGTGATGGGCCGCCGCGTCGCGCAGGATGACGGTGACGCACAGCGAGATGAAGATGCTGGAGCCGATATAGCGGAACAGGTGGAACACGGCCGCGGCTTCGTTGAAGGAGCGGCGGTCGATGGTGGAGAAGGTCGTGACCACCAAAGGCACCCAGATCAGTCCGACCGACAGGCCCTGCATCATGCTGGTGGTGGTGACGGCAAGGGCCGTCACGTTCACGTCGAACTGCATCATCATCCAGCCCGAGGCCGCCTGAATCAGGAAGCCGGCGCCGATGCGGATGCGAGGATCGACACGGTCGATCGCCAGGGCGAGGATGAAGCCGAGAAAGGCGCCGGCGCCACGCGACGAGACGAGGCCGCCGATCACATCGTCCGGATAGCCGGCCAGGCCCTGGAGCATCGGCGGCAGCAGCACCATCGGCGTGAAGTTCATCATGCCGTAGACCAGAACCAGCAGCAGCCCGATGGAGTAGTTGCGGTCGAGCAGCAGGCGAAGGTCCAGGAAGGGGCGCTGCGCCGTCAGGCAGTGGACGATGAACACGTAGAGCGCCGCGCAGGCGAGGCCGGCCTCGATGACGATCTCGGTCGACTGGAACCAGTCGGCGCGGTTGCCGCGGTCCAGGACGAGCTGCAGGCAGACGATGGCGAAGGAGAGGGCGAGGAAGCCGGTCCAGTCGAGACTGGTCTTGCTGCGGTCGGCACGGGCGTTTTCGTCGTCATGGATGAACAGCCAGGTGCCGATCACGGCGATGGCGGACATCACGCCGACGAAGAGGAAGGCCCAGCGCCATCCGTAAAGCTCGGTCAACACGCCGCCGATGATCGGTCCCAGCGCGGGGCCGATGACGACGCCCATCCCGTAGATGGCATTTACCCGCCCGTGCTGTTCCTTTGGGTAGGCGCTGAGGATGACGGCATTGGACAGCGGATTGAGCGGCGCGCCCAATGCGCCTTGCAATACACGGTAGAAGACCAGGGCTTCGAGGGATTCGGCTGCGGCGCACATCGCCGTCGCGATCGCGAAGCCGATGGAGCAGGCGAGCATGGTATTGCGCCGTCCGAAACGGGCGGCGAGCCAGCCCGACATCGGTGTCGCCACAGCGGTCGCGATGATGTTGAAGGTGACGACCCAGGCGATCTGGTCCGGCGTGGCGGACAGGGCACCCTGCAGCTTCGGCAGCACCACGCTGACCACGAGCAGGGTCAGCCCCAGGATCGCCGTGTTGACCGTCGATGTGATCAGGATCATCGCCCGCACGAAGGCGCTGGGACGGGCGGCGGGCTGGGTGCTGGTCATGCGGCGGCGGGCATGGCAAAAGCGGCGGAAGCGTAACCGATAGCGGATCGGCGGTTGGATGCCAATGCGACGGACGGCAGCACGGACAGATCGCATCGCGTTCTATGGCTCGCTGCGCGCCGGGACCGGTGTGCTGCGCCGGTTGGGCGTGCTGCGCTTGCTGCGGTCGCTGGGCCCCTGCCGTCTGCCGGGCCGTCTGGTCGATCTCGGCCGCTATCCAGGGCTGGTTCGCGGGCCCGGGAGCATCGCGGCGGAATTGTTCGAGGTCCGGCATCCGCGAGCGCTGGCCGTTCTCGACCGGTTCGAGGATTGCGATCCGGCACGACCTCGGCGGTCGATGTACCGGCGTATCGCCCTGTCTCCGCTGGATCGCGACGGGCCGCCGGCCTGGGTCTATCTGTACAACCGGCCGGCCGGCGGCTGGCCGGCGGTGCCGGACGGCGACTGGCTGGCGCATCTCGACCGGCGCCGGCTGGCCGGCCGCGGCGGCGGTCCCGGCTTTTCCTCGGCGCGCCGGGCGCGCTAGAGTGGCCGACGGAATTCGGCACATGAGAGGCGGCCGGTGCGCCGTCCGGACAAGGAATTCGGAATGAAGATCAGCTTTCAGGAACCCGCAGCGGTCAAGGCGGGGGCCGTCGTGGTCGGCGTGCACGAAGACAAGAAGATGACGGCTGCGGCGCAGGCGCTGGACAAGGCGACGGGCGGTGCGGTCGAGCGGGCGATCAAGGCCAGTCGCTTCGCCGGCAAGGGCGGTCAGTCGCTCGAAATCCTGGCGCCTGCGGGACTTCCCAACAGCCGGATCCTGCTGGTGGGGCTCGGCAAGACCTTTGGCGAGCGCGAGCAGCTTGCGCTCGGCGGCAATGTGGCCGCGAAGCTGGAGGGAGCCGGCGAGAAAGAGGCGACCGTGGTTCTCGATGCCGCCGGCGAAGACATGGCGGAAGCGGCGGCGCGGGTCGCCCTTGGCGCGCGCCTGCGGTTGTACCGGTTCGACAAATACCGGACGAAGAAAGAGGCTGCGAGCGCTCCGACGCTGAAGAAGTTCACGGTGCAGGTCGCCGGTGCTGCGGGCGCGCGCAAGGCCTTTCAGCCGATGGAGCAGATCGCGGACGGGGTCTTCTTCACGCGCGACCTCGTTTCGGAACCGCCGAACGTCCTGTTTCCGAAAAGCTTTGCCCGCGAATGCCGCAAGCTGGAGGAGGTCGGCGTTACGGTCGAGGTTCTCGGCGAGAAGGAGATGGAAAAGCTGGGCATGCGCGCCCTGCTGGGCGTCGGGCAGGGGTCGGAACGCGAGAGCCAGTTCGTCGTGCTGCAGTGGAACGGTGCCGGCAAGGAGGCGCAGCCGGTCGCCTTCGTCGGCAAGGGCGTGACGTTCGACACCGGCGGCATTTCCCTCAAGCCCGGTCCCGGCATGGATGCGATGAAGTGGGACATGGGCGGCGCCGGGGCCGTGACCGGCCTGATGCGTGCGCTGGCAGGGCGCAAGGCGAAGGTGAACGCCGTCGGCATCCTGGGGCTGGTCGAGAACATGCCCGACGGGCGCGCCCAGCGGCCGGGCGACATCGTCACCTCGATGTCCGGTCAGACCATCGAGATTCTCAATACCGACGCCGAGGGCCGGCTGGTGCTGTGCGATGCCCTGCATTACGTGCAGGAGCGTTTCAAGCCGAAGTTCATCGTGGATCTGGCGACCCTGACGGGCGCTATCGTCATCAGCCTCGGGCATGAGCATGCCGGGTTGTTTTCCAACAATGACGACTTGGCGGAGCATCTCATCGCGGCTGGATTGGCGACCGGCGAGAAGCTGTGGCGGATGCCGCTGGGCGATGCCTATGACAAGCTTCTCGACAGCCCCGTCGCGGATATGAAGAACATCGGCGGCCGCGATGCGGGATCGATCTCCGCGGCGCAGTTCCTGCAACGGTTCATCCAGGACAAGACGGCCTGGGCGCATCTCGACATCGCCGGGACCGCTTGGACCGACAAGGAGAACGCGGTGACGCCGAAGGGCGGGACGGGCTTCGGCGTGCGGCTGCTCGACCGCCTCGTCGCCGACTATTACGAGGAATGACCGAAGTCCGCTTCTATCATCTCCAGCGCACCAATCTGGAGCGTGCGCTGCCGCAGTTGCTGGAAAAGACGCTGGAACGGAACTGGCGGGCGGTGGTCAAGGCCGCCTCGGCCGAGCGGGTCGAGGCCCAGAACGGACAGCTTTGGACCTATGGCCGGGAGAGCTTTCTGCCTCATGGCAGTACGAAGGACGGCCATGGCGACCGGCAGCCGGTCTGGCTGACGGAAGCGGATGACAACCCCAATGCCGCCAGCGTCTTGTTCCTGGTCGACGGTGCCGAGACCCTACGGCTCGGCGACTACACGCTGTGCTGCGAGCTGTTCGACGGGAACGACGAGACCGCTTTGGCCAAGGCACGCGACCATTGGCGCCGGTACAAAGCCGAAGGCCATACGCTGACCTACTGGCAGCAATCCGAACGCGGCGGCTGGGTCAAAAAGGCCGAGGCTTGACCCTCGGCACAGGCTCCGGTCAGGACGGGCGTTCGACGATTACCCGGCCATGACCGCGGCGGACGATGTAGCCGCCGCGCGGAATCTTGAGCTTTCCTTCCAACGCCAACGGCGTGAGCAGGTCGGCGATCATTTCCGCATGGCGGTCGCCCGCCTCCGCACCTTCCGTCCCGACCGTGGAGAGCCACTCGGCGAAAGCCTTGTCCGCAATCTCGTTGCCGAGAGACTTTCGGAGCGCGTTCAGCTTGCGAAGCTGGCCCTTGGAAAGCATGCTTTCACCGAAACCTGGAGCTGACTTGCGCGGCATTTTCATTCCTCGAAACCGGTAAGGTCCGTGTTCCTTAATAAACGTTTCCGGAAAAGTAAAGTTCATCCTTTAAAAATACAACCTTCATCCGATATGCACGGTTTCCGCAAAGTCACGAGGATCGATTTGCCGATAGACGGCCGCAAGGAGGTTACGTCTTCCGACGAGAGCAATATTTCGGCGGCTGCGGCAATGCATTCACGGAAGCGGCGGGCGTGTTCGGCGGTCTCCGCCGGTTCCGCACTTTTCGAGATTGCAGGCGCAGGCTGCGGTCAGCGCTCCAAGTCTTCGGCAGCAAGGTCTACCGCCTTCTTGTTGAAGCGTCCTTCGTAGAGTGGACGTGCTCCGGTCGTGGCGCCGGGATACTGCATGAACAGAATCTTGCACCCGTGTTCCGTATGCATTTCATGCTCGAAATGGGGATCCTGCATATAGACCATGTCGCCGGCCTTGAGGACGGTTTCCCCGAACCTGCACTCTCCTTCGAGCACGTACCACATCTGCGCGAAATCGTGCAGGTGAAGCGGGAATCCGGCGCCCGGCAGATAGGTGAGGATTCCGGCGTTCGGTTGTGTCGGATTGTCGGGATCGGGATGAAAGACCATCTGCGTGGTATTCGCGAAACGTCCCATTTCCGGCGGATAAGCGGCCGGACGCCGGACGATCGGTGCATTATGCGTGCGTTGCGCTTCTTCCAGCGTCGGACGTTTCTTCGGGGTTGCGCTCATGTTCTTTCCTCCGCATTGCCGTGAACTTTTCCGCGATTTTATCGCGTGGCGGTGGAAAAGGCACTCAGGCTTCCGCGTCCTCCAGCGCCGTCTGTGCGGCGAGCCACGCGTCTTCCGCTGCCGCAAGGCTCTTTTGCAGGCCGGCTTTGTTGCGCGTCAGTTCGGCCAGCCGGTCGGAGGGTTTCGCATAGAGCGCGGGATCGGCAAGATCCGCATCGAGCCGTGCGATCTCCGCGGCCAAGCGCTCGACATCGCGTTCGGCGCGGCGAACGGCGTCGCGCAGCGGTTGGGTCGCGCTGCGGGCCTCGGCGCGGGCACGCCGTTCGTCCTGCTTTGAGGTGCGCCGCTCGTCAGGGCGGGCCGCTGCGCGCTGTGCACGCCGTTCGTCGCGGCGCTGCTGGGCAAGCAGTTCGCGATAATCCTGCATATCGCCCTCGAAGGAACGGCAGGTGCCGTCGCCGACCAGCCACAGGCGATCCGCCACAAGTTCGACGAGATGGGGGTCGTGGGTGACGAGGATGACCGCCCCCGCGAACTCGTTGAGCGCCTGGATAAGCGCTTCGCGTGCATCGAGGTCGAGATGGTTTGTCGGTTCGTCCAGCAGCAGAAGCTGCGGCGCGCCGCGGCAGACCCGGGCCAGAACGAGGCGCGCCTTCTCACCGCCCGACAGGTTGGCGATGTGCACATCGGCCTTGTCCTGGCCGAAGCCGAAGCGGCCGAGATGTGCGCGGACCTTCTCCTCCGGCGCGTCGCCCATCAGGGCGGCCATGCTTTGGACCGCCGTATGGCGTGTATCGAGCAGGTCGAGCTGATCCTGTGCGAAGTACCCGACCTCCAGCTTGCGCGCCCGCATCAGGTGTCCGCCGGATGCGGGCAGGCCGCCGGCGATGAGGCGGAGCATCGTGGTCTTGCCGTTGCCGTTCGCGCCAAGCAAGGCGATGCGGTCGTCCATGTCGATGCGCAGGTCGAGGTTTCGCAGGACCGGCTTGCCCGTCGCATAGCCGACGCTGGCCTTCTCCATTGTCACCAGCGGCGGCGGCAGTGTATCGGGTTCGGGGAACACGAAGCGGGGCACAGTCTCCGCCGCAACGGGCGTGATGGGCTCCATCCGCTCCAGCATCTTGAGGCGGCTTTGCGCCTGGCGCGCTTTCGTCGCCTTGGCGCGGAAACGATCGACGAAGGACTGGATGCGCTGGCGTTCCGCCGTCTGCTGGGCATTCTGCGCCGCCAATCGTGCGAGGTTCTCGCGCCGGGTGCGCTCGAAGCGGTCGTAGCCGCCCGAATACAGTGTCAGGCGCCCGTTCTCCAGATGCAGGATCGCGTCGACCACGCGGTTGAGGATGTCCCGGTCATGGCTGACAAGCAGCAGCGTGCCGGGATAGCTGGCCAGGAAGCCCTCCAGCCAGAGCGCGGCCTCAAGGTCGAGATGGTTGGTCGGTTCGTCGAGAAGCAGCAGATCGGCCCGCGAGAACAGGGCGGCGGCAAGGGCGACGCGCATCCGCCAGCCGCCGGAGAAATCGCCGACGGCGCGGGCCTGCGCGGCATCGTCGAATCCCAGACCGGCCAGGATGGCGGCAGCGCGGGCTGGGGCGCGATGCGCCTCGATGGTGGCAAGGCGTTCATGCACCTCGGCGATCCGGGCCGGATCGGTCGCGGTGTCGGCTTCGGCGAGCAGCGCCGTGCGTTCGCTGTCCGCCGCGAGAACCACGTCGAGGAGAGACGCATCGCCGCGCGGCGCTTCCTGTGCGACCGTGCCCACCCGCCAGCGCGGCGGCAGTTCGATCGTTCCTCCATCCGGCGCCATTTCGCCCAGAATCAGGCGCAGCAGCGTCGACTTGCCGGCACCGTTGCGGCCCACCAGCCCGACGCGCCTGCCCGCCGACAGCTGTGCCGAGGCGCCGTCAAGGACGGGGCGTCCGCCGAGGCGGCAGGTCAGGTTGCGAAGGTTCAACATGGCGGCGCTGGATAGCATGGAGAGGCCGACGGCAGAAGCGCGGTGCAATCGATTCTCGCGCGCTTGCCGCAACCATGTCCGGCGTCTATAACCCCGCCACCCGAAGCCCCGGGGGGCAGGAACCGATAGGTAAAGGGACACGAGATCATGGCCGTCGAGCGGACATTGTCGATTATCAAGCCGGACGCGACCCGGCGGAATCTCACGGGCAAGATCAATGCCCGCTTCGAGGAGGCCGGACTGCGGATCGTCGCGCAGAAGCGCATCCGGCTCACCACCGAACAGGCGCAGGGCTTTTATGCGGAGCACAGCGCGCGTTCGTTCTTCAGCGATCTGTGCAGCTTCATGACTCCCGGCCCGGTGGTGGTCCAGGTGCTGGAGGGCGAGGGCGCGGTGCAGCGCAATCGCGAGATTATGGGCGCGACCAATCCGGCCAATGCGGATGAGGGCACGATCCGCAAGTCGTTCGGCGAA
>JBFWNZ010000118.1:0-10272 GCA_050250795.1 Alphaproteobacteria bacterium
AACGGGCGTCGCTGACGAAACGAGGCGCCTCACCCTCGACGAGGCGAAACGAAATCTGGCCAGAACGCTCAGACGGCTCATGGACGGTCGTGGCTGGAACCAGGCAGAACTCGCCAGGCAGGCCGAGTTGCACATGCCGCCTGGCACTACCTTTGGCCGAGACGCGGCCAACCGGTACTACAACGGCCGCAGCCTGCCCGCGCACCTGCACCTCTACGCTCTGGCTAAAGCGCTCGGCGTCGACCCGGCCGCTCTCGTGCCGTCCGCTCACGCCGATTTTCTCCCAAGCCGGTCGGGCGTGGACGACGTCGCCGTTAGCGCCGCCCCGGGGGGCAAGGCTTGGCTGAGAATCGACATGAAAGTCGATTGGCCGACGGCGCTCAAGATCATGGAGATGCTGAAGGGCCAGGATTCCTGACGACAGCCGAGTTTGCGGCGGCAATCGGCGTGTCCACCCGCACGCTGATCCGCGCGCGGCTCTCCGGCCGGCTCGTACCGGCGATCGTCACACCGGGCGGCCACGCCCGCTACAGCAGGGAGCAGGTCAACCAATGCCAAGGAAAAGGAGGAAGCTGCCGTGGCTCGACGAGCGCGACGGCATCTATTACGCCTTCTGGTACGACGAGCCGGAGAAGCGAACAAAGCGCCTTAGCCTTCGTACAGACGATCCTGAACAGGCCGCCACGCGCTTCGCGGCGTTCCTCTCCAAAGGGCAGCCCGTCTACGAAGGCGCACGCGGCGACCTGACCTGTGGCCAGGCGCTCGACCACTATTGGACCGAGCACGTCCTGAAGAACGCCAAGGACCAGGCGCGCATCGGGTCGAAGATCAAGAACCTGCGCGCGCACTTCCAGCACATACCGGTCGCTGCGGTCGAGATCCCGACATGCCGCGAGTACGTCGAGAAGCGCCACAGCGGCGCGATCGGAGACGGGCCGGCGGTCGACGGGACGATCACCGGCGAGCTCTCGTGCCTCACCGCCGCGCTGAACCACGAGGTCAAGTGGAAGCGGCTCGACAAGGCCCCATACATCGAGAAGCCGGGGGGTTCGCAACCGCGCGAGCGCTGGCTGACGCACGAAGAACTGGCCGCGCTGTTCGCCGCCGCCGAGCCGGATCTGCGGCTGTGGGGCTTCTGCCAGCTGGCGTACTACACCGCCTCGCGGCGCGCGGCGCTTCAGGAACTGACGTGGTTCCAGACCGATGAGAAGGCGCGCCGCATCCGGTTGAACCCCGCCGGCCGCGCGCAGACAAAGAAGCGCCGGCCGACAGTGCCGATCGACCCGCTGCTGGCGCCAGTGCTTGTGCGGCTGCGCGCGGCCTACGGCAAAACGCCCTACGTGCTGGGATCGAAACAACCGATCTGGTACCCTTTCCGACAGGTCTGCGACAGTATCGGTCTGACCGACGTGACGCCGCACACGCTGCGGCACACCCGGGCGACCCATCTGCTGCAGGCCGGAAAGTCGCCGTGGGCGGTGGCCAATCTGCTCGGCGACACGCTCCAGACGGTCATCCGCACCTACGGGCACCCGTCGGCGGACCATCTGGAGAACGAGTTGTTCGACGCGCCGCTGACTAGGGAGGACTTATTGTCATGAAGAGACTAAGCGCCGCAGTGCTGGCGCTCGCGGCCGCCGCCTGCGCCCCGCAACAGCAGGAAGTGCTGTACCGGGACGCCTACGGCTCCCGCGGGCAAGTCGCTATGGAGCAGGACGCCGCGCAGTGCCGCTACGACATGGCGCGCATGCAGGCCGGCGCACACCCAACACCGGTCTACACCGGTCAGGGGCCAGCTCTCGACCACCTCGCCAGCGCCGCCGTGACGGGCCCAGGGCCGGCGGTCTACTTCGCGTGCATGGAATCGAAGGGGTGGAAGCGGGTGCGCTAACTGGCGCGTAACGCCCCATTGGCGTGTCGCATTTGTCACAATTTGTCCTACAAATTGGCCCGCGACGCCGCAGAAAACCTTGTGTCGTTGCCGGTCCTACGCCCGACAGAACAGTCTCTCCCCGACCAGGATTTCCGAAGGGCCGGCGGCAACGCCGGCCCTTTTTGTTTTCGGCCTTACCGCCACAGATCGAATATGAATTGCGATTGATATTCGTTCGCAATACACTTTCCGCCCGATCCCCTTGCGGAGCCAGCGATGCAGGAGCCGTTCCACCAGCCCGGCAGCGCGGAAAGCGCCCGCCGTCTCGAAGATCTTCCCATGGCCGAACGGCTGCTTCTGCGGGCCTTCCGGCGCTGGGTCGCCGGACTCAGCCGCAATGACGGCCAGCATTGGGCCTTCGTCGCCACCGATTTTCGCGCGCATTTCGACCCCGATCAGGCCCGCGACGCGATGGCCGCGCTGGCGGCGCTGGTGCGCGGGGCATGGGTTTCGGCCCGCCGGCCCATCGCCTGCCACCCGCCCTGCTGCGCCTTCGTCGCGGCGGACGAAGCCCTGCTTGTCGAGTTCATCGGCGCTTGCCAGGCCGGGCACTGGTTGCTGGCGAACACGCTGGCCGGGCTGCTGCTGGGCACCGAGGGCGCCGGCGATCTGCTCTGCGCGGCGGCCAGCCTCGCCCGCACCTTGGAGGCGCGCGGCCTGCTTCTCTCGCCGCCGGCTGAGGGCGCGCTCGGCGGGCGCCGGATGCCCCAGGCGGCAGCCGTCTGGCACTGAGGGCGGGTAACGACGCCTTGCCCTCGCGGGGCCGAGTTTCCACAATGGCCGTCACTGGACTGTAACGGCATTGGATCGATTCGATGGATTGGACGGCTCTCGACCAGGTGACCGCCTTCGTGGCGACCTATGGCCTGAACGTGCTGGGCGGCATCGTCCTCCTGATCGTCGGCTGGATGTTCGCGGGCTGGGCGTCGCGCACCACCCGGCGCCTGCTGACCCGCTCCAGCCGGGTCGATGCCACGCTCCAGGGGTTTTTCGCCAGCCTCGTGCGCTATGTCATCCTGGCGCTGGTGATCGTCGCCGTGCTGAACCAGTTCGGCGTCCAGACGGCCAGCCTCATCGCCGTGTTCGGCGCGGCCGGCCTTGCCATCGGCCTCGCGCTGCAAGGCACGCTGTCGAACGTCGCGGCGGGCGTGATGCTGCTGATCTTCCGGCCGCTTCGGGTCGGCCAGTATGTCGAGGTCGGCGGCCGCGCCGGGACGGTGAAGTCGCTGGACCTGTTCACCACCGAGCTGGCGACGCCTGACAATCTCCAGATCATCATCCCCAACGCCTCGGTCTGGGGCCAGCCGGTCGTCAACTATTCGCACCATGCGACCCGGCGCATCGAATGGAAGATCGGCATCGGCTACGGCGACAGCATCGACGCCGCCATGACGGTCCTGCGCGAGGCGCTGGCGCAAGAGGGCCGGGTTCTGTCCGATCCGGCCCCGACCGTCATCGTCACCGATCTCGGCGACAGTTCGGTCAACCTCACCGTCTGGGCCTGGGTGAATTCCGGCGATTTCGGCGCGGTGAAATGGGCCTTGTCCAAGACGTTCAAGGAAGCCCTGGACGCCAACGGCATCACCATCCCCTTCCCGCAGCGCGAAATCCGCGTGATCGGCGCGGCGCCGGCGGCACCGTCGCAATAGATCACGCGGCGGGGCGGTGCTCGGCCAGTTCGCGGAACACCGCGGGCACGTCCGGCACCACGGCAAAGGCATCGCGCACGGCGGGACGCAGCATGCCGGTCGCGTCGAAATGCCGGAACAAGGCAATCAGCGGCGCCCAGAACCCATCCACGTCGCACAGCAGCAGCGGCTTGCGCAGCTGCCCCAGATCCTTGCCCAGCAGCATGTGGACGAACTCGTCCAGCGTGCCGATCCCGCCCGGCAAGGCGACGAAGGCATCCGCAAGGTCCATCATCATCGCCTTCCGCTCGGCCAGCGTCTCGACGATCACCAGTTCGGTGATGCCGCGATGCGCGCGCTCGTTGCGGATCAGCCGCTCCGGCAGGACGCCCGTCACCGCGCCGCCCGCCGCCAGCGCGGCCTCGGCGGCCGCGCCCATCAGGCCGACATTGCTGCCGCCATACACCATGCGCAGCCCGTGCCGGGCACAGCCCTCGCCGAAGGCGGCAGCGGCATCGCGGTAGCTCTCCGCCACCTCGCCCGAGGCGGCGCAGAACAGCGCGACCGACCGGATGCCGCCCCCGCCCGGCATGGCCCGCTCAGACGTCCAGCCGGACGTCGAGGCCGATATCCACCGCCGGCGGCGACTGGGTGATCCGGCCCGACGAGATGAAGTTGACGCCGGTCTCGGCCGCCGCGCGCACGCTTTCCAGCGTGATGCCGCCCGACGCCTCCAGCGGCACCCGGCCCGCGGTGATCCGCACCGCCTCGCGCATCGTGTCCGGGCTCATATTGTCCAGCAT
Source organism: Alphaproteobacteria bacterium (assembly GCA_050250795.1). Classification (GTDB taxonomy): domain Bacteria; phylum Pseudomonadota; class Alphaproteobacteria; order UBA8366; family UBA8366; genus JBFWNZ01. The sequence continues at coordinate 4,365 of JBFWNZ010000118.1, forward strand.
GATCAGGTCGGCCCCGGCGTCGATGGCCTCGCGCAGCTGCTCCAGCGTATCGACCTCGACCTCGATCTTGGTGAGCAGCGGCGTCTGCATCTTCACACCCTCCACCGCCTGACGGATGCCCCCGGCGATGGCGATGTGGTTGTCCTTGATCAGCACGCCATCGTCCAGCCGCATGCGGTGGTTACGCACGCCGGCGATCCGCACCGCGTATTTCGACAGCTCGCGCAGGCCGGGAATGGTCTTGCGCGTGTCGATCATCACCGCGCCCGTGCCCTCGATCGCCTTGGCGAAGCTGTTGGCATAGGTGGCGACCGCGCACATGAACTGCAGCAGGTTGAGCGCCGTGCGCTCGCAGGTCAGCAGCGCCCGCCCCGGCCCGCGCACCCGCGCCATCGCCGTGCCCTTCTCGACATGGTCGCCGTCCTTCACGAACAGCTCGACCTCGCTGTCGGGGACATAGTCGCGGAAGACATAGGCCGCGACCTCGATGCCCGCGACCACCATCGGCTGGCGGGCATTGATGGCGAAGTCGCCGCGCGCATGCTCGGGCACCGCCACCGCCGAGGTGATGTCGCCGCGGCCGATATCCTCGGCCAGCGCGGCATCGACGACGCGTGCCACTTCGGTCCAGTCCAGGCCGATCATGCGCCCCTCCCTCGGTCCGCGCCGGCGCCGCCGCGCGAATTCATTCGTATACGAACGTTCTGCCGCAGCCCCGTCGCGAAGTCAAGACGGGGCGGATGATATTCGTATGTACACAAACGACTTGCCAGCCCCCGCGATTTCCGCGACCCTTGCCGCTCGGCGCGACGCGGGAGGGGTGCATGCCGGGACGGATCGTGGGCTGCGATGTCGGCGGCACCTTCACCGACCTCATCCTGCTGGACGAGGCGGGCGGCGTGCGCATCGCCAAGGTGCCGACCACGGTCGAGAACCAGGCCTTCGGCGTGCTGGCCGCCATCGCCGCCGCCGAGGCCGCGCCGGACAGCCTCGACGCCATCGTCCACGGCACGACCACCACCACCAACGCGCTGCTGGAGCGCAAGCTGGCCCGCACCGGCCTGATCGCGACCCAGGGCTTCCGCGACGTGCTGGAGATCGGCCGCCGCACCCGGCCGATGGCCTATGGCCTGACCGGGCATTTCGAGCCGCTGGTGCCGCGCGACCTGCGGCTGGAAGTGCCCGAGCGCATGGATGCGGAGGGCAATGCGGTGGTGCCCCTCGACGAGGCGGCCCTGCGCGTGGCGGTGCGCCGGCTGCTCGACCGGGGCGTCGAATCGCTGGTCGTCCATTTTCTCCATTCCTATGTGAACCCCGCGCATGAACGCCGCGCGGCGGACATCGCCCGGGAACTCTGGCCCAACGACCATATCACGATGGGCCATGCCATCCTGTCGGAGTATCGCGAATACGAGCGCGGCGTCACCGCCGCCGTGAACGCCGCCGTCCGCCCCGTGCTGGACCGCTACATGCGCCGCCTTCAGGACGAATTGCAGGCCAAGGGCTTCCGTCACGACCTGCTGGTGATGCAGGGCAATGGCGGCATCGTATCCAGCCGCATCGTCGCCGAGACGGCCGTGAACACGGTGATGTCCGGCCCCGCCTCCGGCGTGATCGCCGCCGCCGTCACCGGCACGGCCGCCGGCATGGCCAACCTCGTCACCTACGACATGGGCGGGACCAGCTGCGATGTCGGGCTCATCCTCGACGGCGTGCCCGCCGTCTCGGGCGAGTTGGAGATCGAATACGCGATGCCGGTGCATGTGCCGATGGTGGACGTACACACCATCGGCGCAGGCGGCGGGTCCATCGCCGCCATCGACGAGGCCGGCATGCTGCGCGTCGGCCCGGAATCCGCCGGCGCGACGCCGGGACCGATCTGCTATGGGCGCGGCGGCACCCGGCCCACCGTCACCGACGCCAATCTCGTGCTGGGCCGCCTGAACCCGGCGGCGCTGCTCGCGGTGGACAGCCCGGTCTCGCTGGAGACGGTGCGCGACGCGATCCTGGAACAGGTCGGCCGCCCGCTCGGCCTCGACGCCGACGACGCGGCGGCCGCGATCCTGCGCATCGCCGACGACCGCATGGCCGGAGCCATCCGCATGGTCAGCCTGTCGCGCGGCCACGACCCGCGCGACTTCGCGCTGTTCGCCTTCGGCGGCGCCGGACCGCTGCATGCAGCCGCGCTGGCCCGCGAACTGGCCATTCCGCGCGTGCTGGTCCCCGCTCGGCCCGGCATCACCAACGCGCTGGGCTGCGCCGTCGCCGATGTGCGGCACGACTATGTGAACACGATCAACCGGCCGCTGGCATCGCTCGACATGGCGCTGGTCCGCGACACGCTGCGCGCCCAGGCGGCGGAGGGCGAGGCGACCGTCGCGCGCGAGGGCGTGCAGGTCGACGGCATCCGCCACCTCTACAGCGCCGACATGCAGTTCCAGGGGCAGAGCCACCTGCTGACCGTCGCCATCCCCGATCCCGCGGTGACGCGCGACGACCTTCAGGCCGCCTTCGAGCGCGCCTATTGGGACCGGTTCGAAGTGGCGCTGCCGGACATCCGCGCGACCCTGGTCAACCTGCACACCGCCGTCATCGGCCGCCGGCCGCCGGTCGATCTCTCCGCGCTCATCCCCGCCGAAGGCCGCGCCGCGGATCTGGCCGGCGCGCGCACCGGCATGCGGCGCGTCTGGTTCGCCGAGGGCGGCTGGCAGGAAACGCCCGTCTACCGCCGCGAGCGGCTGCCGCTGGACGCCGTACTCAGCGGTCCCGCGATCCTGGAGCAGCTCGACACCACCACAGTCCTGCCGCCCGGCGCCCGTGCGGCCCAGGACGCCGCCGGCAACCTGATCCTGACCGTGGAGCCCGTGGCATGAGCGAGCTCGATCCCGTCACCCTCGCCGTCATCCAGAACGGATTGCAGCAGGTCTGCAACGAGATGGACCTCGCCTTCTGCCGCGCCGCCTTCAGCCCGGTGATCTCCGAGGCGATGGACCGCTCCGATGGCATCTACCACCGCGACGACGGCGCGCTGATCGCCCAGGGCGACCTCGGCCTGCCGGTGTTCGTCGGCACCATGATGTTCGGCACCCGCGACGTCATCCAGCGCGTGAAGGATGTGCGGCCCGGCGACGTGATAATCTGCAACGACCCCTATCTCGGCGGCACGCATCTGATGGATGTGCGCTTCTACCGCCCCTTCTTCTATCGCGGCGAGCTGTTCTGCTGGCTGGCCAACACCGGCCACTGGCCCGACACCGGCGGCATGGTGCCCGGCGGCTTCTCGGCCCGCGCGACCGAGGTGGAGCAGGAAGGACTGCGCCTGCCGCCGGTGAAGCTGTTCCGCGAAGGCGTACTGGACGAGCAGATCCTGGCCATCATCCAGTCCAACATCCGCGTCTCGGACCAGCGCATCGGCGACATCAAGGCCCAGGCGGCGGCGCTGCGCATCGGCGAGCGGCGCCTGACGGCGCTTCTCGACCGCTACGGCCGCGACACGGTGGAGGATGCCATCGCCGAGCTGCGGACCCGCGCCGCCCAGCGCATGCGCGCCAGGATCGCCCAGATTCCCGACGGCGTGTACGAGGGCGAGGCCTTCGTCGATTCCGACGGCGTGGTGAACGAGCCCCTGCGCATCGCCATGCGGGTGACCATCCAGGGCGGCGAGGCCGAGTTCGACATGACCGGCTCCAGCCCGCCCTGCCGCGGCCCGATGAACAGCGTCATCGCCACCACCAAATCGGCGATCTATCTCGCCATGAAGCACATCTTCCCCGATGTGCCGCTGAACGCCGGCACCTACGAGCCGCTGCGCATCGTCGAGCCCAAGGGCACCTTCCTCTATGCCGAATATCCGCGCCCGGTCTCCGGCTGCGCGGCCGAGGTCAGCCAGCGCATTGCCGAGGCCGTGTTCGCCGCGATGGCCAAGGCGATCCCCGACCGGCTTTTCGCCGCGCCGGCCGGCACCAGCGGCAATTTCGCGCTGGGCGGCCACGACCCGCAGCGCGGCCGCAACTTCGTCATGTACGTCATCTCCGGCGGCGGCTATGGCGGCCATGCCGGCGGCGACGGGCTGACCAATGGCTGCTCGACCATCGGCATCTCCAAGACCACGCCGGTCGAGGTGCTGGAGCAGTACTATCCCGTCCTGTTCGAACGCTATGCGATGCATGAGGGATCGGGCGGCGCCGGCCGCCAGCGCGGCGGCTTCGGCGTCGAATACGCGGTCAGCCTGCGCCGCGGCGAGGCCCGCGCTTCGATGGTGATGGACCACGGCGCGACCGGCCCCCAGGGCGCGGCGGGCGGCGGCGAGGGCGGCCGGAACCGCGTGCGAGTCCGCTTCGCCGACGGCCGCGACTATGTGCCCTCGCACCTGTCCAAGGACCAGGACATCGAGGTCGGGGTCGGCGACACCATCCATGTCGCCACACCGGGCGGCGGCGGCTATGGCGACCCCTTCGCCCGCCCGCCGGCACTGGTCGCCCGCGACGTGCGGCGCGGCTACTACACCGCCGCCCAGGCGGCCGAGCGGTTCGGCGTCGCGCTGGACGCGGCGACGGGTACCGTGGACGAGACGGCGACGGCGGCCCTGCGGGCCGCGCAGCGCAGGTCCTGAACGCCCGCGTTTGCGCCCGCCGCCCGTGCGGAGTACATCAGGGGAAACGCCATGAGCCTGCGAGGCCCCGCCCCATGTCCATCCCCTTCATCCGCACCCTGGATTTCGCCTACGGACGGGCGGACCGCGTCAGCCCGATGATCCGGCGCGTCGTCGCCGAGAACCCCAGCGCCTTCACCTTCCACGGCACCGGCACCTATATCGTCGGCACCGGCAAGGTCGCGGTGATCGATCCCGGCCCGCTGGACGACGCGCATTTCAACGCGCTGATGCGCGCCGTGGAGGGCGAGACCGTCACCCATATCCTGGTCACCCACACCCATCGCGACCACTCGCCGCTGGCCGCCCGCTTCAAGGCCGCGACCGGCGCCCCGACCTACGGCTACGGGCCGCATGGCGGCGACAGCAAGGCGCCGCGGGTGGAGGAAGGGCCGGACTGGGACTTCACGCCGGACGTGGTGGTGAAGGATGGCGGCATCGTCGCCGGCGAGGGCTGGACCTTTGAGGCCGTGCACACGCCGGGCCACACCTCGAACCATCTCTGCTTCGCGCTGAAGGAGGAGAAGGCCCTGTTCTCCGGCGACCATGTCATGGGCTGGTCGACCTCGGTGGTCTCGCCGCCCGACGGCGACATGGCGGCCTATTTCCGCTCGCTGCACAAGCTGCTGGACCGCGACGACGACATCTACTGGCCGACGCATGGCGCGCCGATCGAGGATCCCAAGACGCATGTCCGCGCCTTCATCGCCCATCGCGAGGACCGCGAGCGCCAGATTCTGGAGTTGCTGAAACGCGGCGGCCGCACCATCCCCGAGATGGTGCTGAGCATGTATGCCGATGTGAATCCCGGCCTGCACCGGGCGGCGGCCCGGTCCGTCCTCGCCCATCTGGTGAAGATGGAGGAGGAAGGTCGCATCCGTGCCGACGGCCCGGTCGGGCCCGACGCGACCTATTTCGCGGCGGGCTGAGCCTCGACCTCCAGCGCCGCGGCCATCCGGGCCCGGCGCGGCAGGCATAGCGCCACCGCGACCATCGCCAGCAGGCCGCCCACGGCCAGCGGCCATGCCATGCCGACCCAGTCGCCCAGCGTGCCCATCGCCAGCGCGCCCACGGCTGGACCGCCCCGGAAGATGAGGCCGTACAGGCTCATCACCCGGCCGCGCAAATTGTCGGGGATGCCCACCTGCAGCAGCGTCTGCGTCGCGATTCCGCCGACCGAGAAGGCGAAGCCGAGCACCGTCATGATGGCGACCGCCCCCGCCAAGCCGGCAGGGATGGTGACGACCGGCTCCGCGG
>JBFWNZ010000119.1:0-10258 GCA_050250795.1 Alphaproteobacteria bacterium
GCCGCGTGGGCGGGCTATAAGGCGCGTCCTCGGACAGGCAATCGAGAGCGAACGAGACCATGGCAAGCGTCAGTACGGCACAGCGGAGCAGCGGGACGGACGGGTTCTTCGGAACCGATCTCGCAACCTCGGACCCCGACCTCTTTGCCGCAATGCAGGCCGAATTGGGCCGGCAGAAGAACCAGATCGAACTGATCGCCTCGGAGAACATCGTCAGCAAGGCGGTGTTGCAGGCGATGGGCTCGGTGCTGAACAACAAGTACGCCGAGGGTTATCCCGGCAAGCGCTATTACGGCGGCTGCGAGCATGTCGACGTCGTCGAGCAGCTTGCCATCGACCGGGCCAAGGCGCTGTTCGGCTGCGAGTTCGCCAATGTCCAGCCGCATTCCGGCTCGCAGGCCAACATGGCCGTCTACATGTCGCTGATGAAGGCCGGCGAGACGCTGATGGGCATGTCGCTCGCCGCCGGCGGCCACCTGACCCACGGTGCGGCACCCAGCATGTCGGGCAAGTGGCTGAACGCGGTGCAGTATGGCGTGCGCCGCCAGGACGCGCAGATCGATTTCGACGTGCTGGCCGACATGGCCAAGGAGCACAAGCCGAAGGTGATCGTCGCGGGCGGATCGGCCTATCCGCGGACCCTCGATTTCGCGCGGTTCCGCCAGGTCGCGGATTCTGTCGGCGCCTATCTGGTCGTCGACATGGCGCATTTCGCCGGGCTGGTCGCCGGTGGCGTGCATCCCAGCCCGTTCCCGCATGCTCATGTCGTGACCACGACGACTCATAAAACGCTGCGCGGCGCGCGCGGCGGCATGATCCTGACCAACGATCCGGACCTGTCGAAGAAGATCAACTCGGCCATCTTCCCCGGTACTCAGGGCGGGCCGCTGATGCATCTGATCGCCGGTAAGGCGGCGGCCTTCGGCGAGGCGCTGAAGCCGTCCTTCAAGGCCTACACCAAGGCCATTGTCGATAATGCCTGCACCCTTGCCGAGACGCTGGAAAAAGGCGGGCTCGACATCGTTTCCGGAGGCACCGACACGCATCTGATGCTGGTCGATCTGCGGCCGAAGGGACTGACCGGCGACGTTGCCGAGAAGAGCCTCGAACGCGCCGCGCTGACCTGCAACAAGAACGGCATCCCGTTCGATCCGGAGAAGCCGACGGTGACGTCCGGCATCCGGCTCGGCACGCCGGCGGGAACCACGCGCGGCTTCGGAGAGGCCGAATTCCGTCAGGTCGGCGAGATGATCGTCGAGGTGCTGGATGGGCTGGCGAAGAACCGGACCGATAACGGCGCGGTGGAGAATGCCGTCAGGGTGCGTGCCGAAGCGCTGTGCCATCGTTTCCCCATCTATCCCGACCTGGGGTGAAGCAGGCGGGACGGATGGGCCAGGGGATGAGGGGAGAGGGTGAATGCGGTGTCCGTTTTGCGGTCATGACGACACGCAGGTAAAGGATTCGCGGCCGACGGAAGACAGTGCCTCGATCCGTCGGCGGCGCTTTTGTCCGAACTGCGGCGCCCGTTTCACGACCTTCGAGCGGGTCCAGCTTCGCGACCTGACGGTCGTCAAGAAGACGGGCCGGCGCGAGCCCTTCGTGCGCGACAAGCTGGTGCGCTCCATGACGATTGCGCTGCGCAAGCGGCCGGTCGATCCCGAGCGGGTGGAGCGCATCGTCAACGGCATCGTCCGGCGCCTGGAAAGCAGCGGCGAGTCCGAGGTGCAGGCGGATCTGATCGGCGAGCTGGTGATGGAGGCGCTGCACACCCTCGATCCCGTCGCCTATGTCCGCTATGCCTCGGTCTACAAGAATTTCCGCGAGGCGAAGGACTTCGAGGCCTTCATCACCGGCGAGCTGAGTGCCGAAGACGACCATTGACCCGGCCGATATCCGCCACATGCGCGCGGCGCTGGCATTGGCCCGCCGCGGGTTGGGGCATGTCTGGCCGAACCCCGCTGTGGGCTGCGTCATCGTTGGCACAGATGGGACGGTCGTCGGGCGCGGCTGGACCCAGCCCGGCGGCCGGCCGCATGCCGAGACCGAAGCGCTGGACCGTGCCGGCGCATTGACGCGCGGCGCGACCGTCTATGTCTCGCTGGAACCCTGCAATCATCACGGGCGCACACCGCCCTGCAGTGAGGCGCTGATCGCGGCCGGCGTCGCCCGCGTGGTCGCGGCGATCCAGGACCCCGATCCGCGGGTGTCGGGCGGCGGACTGGCGCGGCTGCGGGAGGCCGGGATCGACGTCACCGAAGGGGTGTGCGCCGCAGAGGCCGCCGAGGTTAATGCCGGCTTCCTGCTGCGGATGGGACAGGGCCGGCCGCTGGTGACGCTGAAGGCCGCGACGACGCTCGACGGGCGGATCGCGACCGCGACGGGCGAAAGCCGGTGGATCACCGGCGCCGCGGCGCGCGAGCGCGCGCATCTGATGCGGGCGACCCATGACGCGGTGATGGTCGGCATCGGCACGGCGCGGGCCGACGATCCCGATCTGACCTGCCGTTTGCCGGGCCTGACGGACCGGTCGCCGGTGCGGATCGCGATGGATGCACGGCTCGACCTGTCGCCGGTCAGCCGCCTCGCGGCGACGGCGCGCACGGTGCCGGTATGGCTGATCGCGCTGCCGGGCGCCGATGCCGGGCGTCGCGCGGCGCTGGAGGCGCAGGGCGTGACCGTGGTCGAAGTGGCGGCGGGGCCGGATGGCTACCCGGACCCGGCGGCGGCGATGCGGGCCCTGGGGGAGCGCGGCTTGACCCGGCTGCTGGTCGAGGGCGGCGGCATTCTGGCGGCCGCTCTGCTGCGCGCAGACCTCGCCGACCGGCTCGCCTGGTTCCGCGCGGCGAGCGTGATCGGCGGCGACGGCCGGGCGGCTATCGCACCCTTCGGAGTGAAGGGGTTGGATGCGATGCGGCGCTTCGTTCGGACCGAGGTCGTCGGCCTGGGTGACGATCTGCTGGAATCCTATCGCCGCCGCGACTAGGTTACGCGCCATGTTCACGGGACTGGTCATGGATGTCGGCCGGCTGCGCTCTGTCGAGACGCGGGGCGACACGCGTTTCGTCATCGAGACGGCGATGGATGTGGCGACGGTACCGCTGGGCGCCTCCATCGCCTGCGGCGGCGCCTGCCTGACCGTTACCGAGCGCGATGCCGGCTGGTTCGCGGTCGAGGTCTCGGGCGAGACTTTGTCGCGGACGACGCTTGGGAACTGGACGCCGGGCTGCCGGATCAACCTGGAGCGCTCGCTGCGGCTGGGCGACGAAATCGGCGGGCACCTGGTCTCCGGCCATGTGGATGGCGTCGGCGAGATCGTCGCGCGCCGGCCGGAGGGCGACAGCCTGCGCTTTACCCTGCGCGTGCCGGACGACCTTGCGCGGTTCGTGGCGCCGAAGGGATCGATCGCGCTGGACGGCGTGTCGCTGACCGTGAACGAGGTCGAGGGATCGACCTTCGGAATCAACATCATTCCGCACACGGCGGCGAATACGACCTTCGGCACGGCCGGCTCCGGCGACCGCGTGAATGTGGAAATCGATATGCTGGCGCGCTATGTGGCGCGGCTTCTGGACCGGAGCTGAGTAAGTTGGCTGACAACACGGACAATCTGGCGCGCGTCTCCAAGCAGGCGGTGGCCGATGCCAGCCGGGCGAAACACGACCTTGCGGTTCTGTCGCCCATTTCGGAAATCATCGAAGAGGCCCGCAACGGTCGCATGGTCGTGCTGGTCGACGACGAGGATCGCGAGAATGAGGGCGATCTGGTCATCCCCGCGCAGATGGCGACGCCGCAGGCGATCAACTTCATGGCCATGCACGGGCGCGGCCTGATCTGTCTTGCCATGACCGAAGAGCGTTGCCGCCAGCTCGGCCTGACGCTGATGAGCAAGAAGAACCAGTCGCGCCACGAAACCGCCTTCACCGTGTCCATCGAGGCGCGTGAGGGCGTGACGACCGGCATCTCGGCCTCGGACCGGGCGCGCACCATCGCGGTCGCCATCGATCCGACCAAGGGGGCGGACGACATCGGCACGCCGGGCCACGTCTTTCCGCTGATCGCGCGCAATGGCGGCACGCTGGTTCGGGCGGGACATACCGAGGCGGCCGTGGACATCGCGCGGCTGGCCGGCCTGAACCCGGCGGGCGTGATCTGCGAGATCATGAACGACGATGGAACCATGGCGCGTCTGCCGGATCTCATCGGCTTCGCCCAGTTTCACGGGCTCAAGATCGGCGCCATCGCCGATCTGATCGCCTATCGCCGCCGTCATGACCGTACGGTCGAGCGCATCCATGAGACCGAGCTGCACAGCCGTTACGGCGGCACCTTCCGGGTCATTCTCTACGTCAACAAGTTTGCCTATGCCGAACATATCGCCCTTGTGCGCGGCGATGTGCGCGATGGCCGTCCCGTGCCGGTGCGCATGCACGCGCTGAACGTGATGGACGACGTGCTGGGCAGTACCGATGCCGGGCGTCATGGCGAACTGCATGCCGCGATGCGGATCATCGCCAAGGAGGATCGCGGCGTCGTGGTGCTGATCCGCGAGCCGCATCCGAAATCGCTGTCGGAGCGGTTGCGCGCGATGGATGCGGCGGCGGCGACCGGCGACGGGCCGACCCCGCAACGCGCCGGCTCGCAGCTGCGCGATTACGGCGTGGGCGCGCAGATTTTGCTCGATCTGGGCATTAAGGACCTGATCCTGATGACGAATTCGCGCCACACCATCGTTGGGTTGGAAGGTTACGGGCTGCGGGTTGTGGAGCAGCGGCCGATTCCGGTTCCGGCAGCACGGGAGATCTAGCCGATGGTTGCACGGCGTTCGAACATCATGATCGTCGAGGCCCGCTTCTACGACGATCTGGCCGACGAAATGGCGCGCGGGGCCGTTGCGGCGCTGGAAGCGGCCGGTGCCCGCTACGAGCGTTTCGCCGTGCCCGGCGCCTTCGAGATTCCCGGTGCCATCCGCATCGCCCATGATGCCGAGCGCGCGAATCCTTTCGATGGCTATGTGGCGTTGGGCTGCGTGATCCGCGGCGAGACCACGCATTACGACTATGTCTGCCAGGAAAGCGCGCGCGGTCTGATGGACCTTAGCGTCGGGCAGGGCCTTGCCATCGGCTATGGCATCCTGACCTGCGAGACCTGGGACCAGGCCTGGGCTCGGGCTGCCGTCGACCAGGGCAACAAGGGCGCGGCGGCGGTCGAGGCCTGCTTGCGGATGATCGCGCTGCGCCGGACGCTGGCAGGCCGATGAGCGCTTCCGCCGAACGAACCGGCGTTTCGATGGGCCAGCGCCGGCGCGCCGCGCGGATGGCAGCGGTCCAGGCGCTTTACCAGCAGGGTATGATCGGTGGGTCTGCGGAAAAGACCGCAGCGGCAGCGCGGCATTTCGCGCTGGCAGCCGAGGACGAGACACCGGTGGCCCTCGACGAGGTGCTGTTCCGCGATCTCGTGCATGGCGTTTTTGCCCGCCGGGTCGAGATCAACGAGTTGATTCAGTCGGTGCTCGATAAGGATAGGACCGTCGAGCGGCTGGAACAGGTGATGCAGGCCCTGCTTGCTGCGGGAACCTACGAATTGCTGGCCCGGCCCGATATCGACGCCCGGCTGACGATCAATGAGTATGTCGAGGTTGCGGGAGCGTTCTTCGGCGGACGCGAACCGGGCTTTGCCAACGGCGTGCTCGACCGGCTGGCGCGCCGGCTGCGTCCGTCCGAGATGCCGGGCGCAGGGGCGGGAGCATCCGATGAGCCGGCCGGCCAGGACGGGTGAGTTCGAGCGCATCGCGCGCCTGCTGGCACCGCTGGCGGCGGACTGGCCGGGTGCATTCGGCCTGACCGACGACGCGGCGCTGATTGCGCTGGAGGCCGGTCGCGACCTGGTCGTTACGACCGATACGATGGTGTCCGGCGTGCACTATGTCGGCGACGAGCCGCCGGACCTGATTGCGCGCAAGCTTCTGCGGGTCAACCTGTCCGATCTGGCGGCGATGGGCGCGCGACCCCGGGCCTACACGCTTGCCATGGCGCTGCCTTCGGCCACGGATGACGGCTGGCTAGAGGCATTCGCGGCCGGGCTTGCGGCCGATCAGGCCCTGTTCGGGGTGTCGCTGATCGGTGGCGACAGCGTCTCGACGGCGGGTCCGGCGGTGTTGACCGTCGGCGCCTTCGGCACGGTGCGTGCCGGCGATGCGCTGCGGCGCGGCGGGGCGCGGCCCGGCGACCGCATCTGGGTCAGCGGCAGCGTCGGCGACGGCGCGTTGGGGCTTCTGGCTGTGCGGGGCGACCTCGATGGGCTGGCGCCCGAGCATCGCGCCTTCCTGTCGGACCGCTATCGGTTGCCGCGTCCGCGGGTGGCGCTGGGGCCGGCGCTGACCGGCGTCGCGAGTGCGGCCATGGATGTGTCGGACGGTCTCGTCGGCGATTTGCGGCACATTGCCGAAACATCCGGGGTGGCGGCGGTTCTTGACATGACCGCGGTGCCGCTCTCGGCCGCGGGACGTGCGGCGGTCGGGCGGGACGCGGCCCTGATGCGGCACGTCCTGACCGGCGGCGACGATTACGAACTGCTCTTCACCGCACCGCCCTACGCGGCCGACCGAATTCTCGCGCTTTCGACCGCCCTGGACCTGCCTCTCACGGCGATCGGACGTGTCGAGGCGGGCGAGGGCGTGCGGGTGCTCGACGCCGCAGGCCGGCCGCTCGACCTCGGCCGCGGCGGCTACACGCATGTCTGATTTACCTTGGGATGCGCTTCTTGTTACAACTCGGCAACGGGGCAAGGGGAAGCGCGTGCAATGAAACGCATCATTCTGGCCGTCGTCGCGGTTCTGCTGATCGCCGGCGCGGGGGCGGCGGCGTGGTTCTTCTTCATCAAGGCGAAGCCGGAAGATCACGTTCGCGACGACGTCCATGAAACCGCCGGCAAGCCGGAGTTTCTGGAACTCGATGCGCTGTCCGTGCCCGTCATTCGCGGCGGGCGTCTGGACAAATACATCATGCTGCGCCTAACCCTGGAAATGAAGGATGCCAAGGCGAAAGCCGTCGGCAAGGAAGCGATGCCGTTGGTCAAGGACGCGTTTCTGCGCGACCTGCATGGCTTCTTCGCCGATCAACCGCCAAAGGATGAGGGCATTGATGTGCGCTTGGTCAAGGCGCGCCTGATGCGCGTATCCGAGCGGCTTTTCGGACCGGGCCAGGTGGTGAACGTGCTGGTTCAGGGCGCCTTCGAGCGCGAATGGAAGCCGCAGTGACAGCCGCTGTCCGGTCCTTGCCGCGTGCCGGGGAGGATCGGGGATGAACGGAACCGCTGCCGAGATGCGGGGCGACCCGACGCGCCGCAATGTCTTCCTGTTGTCGCTCTGCCTCGGCTTCTCGATGACGGGCGCGGTCGTCGTGATGACCGTCTCGGCGCTGACCGGCCAGATGCTGGCCGAGGACAAGGCGCTGGCGACGCTGCCCTTCGCGTTGCAGTGGATCGCCTCGATGGCGGCCACGATGCCGGCCTCGCTGTTCATGCGTCGCTTCGGCCGGCGCGCCGGCTTCACGCTCGGACAGAGCTTCGGGCTGCTGGCAGCGCTCGGCTGCACCGTCGCTGTCATGGCCGGCAGCTTCTGGGCCTTCGCGCTGACCAATGCCTGCTTCGGCATCCACAATGCCTTCTGGCAGTATTACCGCTTCGCGGCGGCCGATACGGCGCCCGAGAACTTTCGCAGCAAGGCGATTTCGCTGACGCTGGCCGGCGGCGTGGTGGCGGCGTTGCTGGGCCCAGAACTGTCCAAGCTCAGCGTCGATCTGCTGGCGCCCGCGACCTTTGCGGGCTCGTATCTGATCATCGGACTGCTTTGCCTCGTGACCACCTCGATCCTGCAGTTCCTGCGCATCCCGCGGCCGACCGCGGTGGAACGGGCGGACAGCGGACGGCCGTTGCGCCAGATTGCGGCGCAGCCGGTGTTCATCGTCGCGGTCCTGTCGGCCACGCTCGGCTATGCGACCATGGCGTTGATCATGACCGCGACGCCGCTGGCCATGGTCGCTTGCGGCTTTTCCTTCTCGCAGACGGCATCCGTCATCCAGTGGCATGTGTTGGCGATGTATGTGCCCAGTTTCTTTACCGGAGCCCTAATTCGCCGCTTCGGCGTGCACCGCATCGTCGCGACGGGCACGCTGCTGCTGGCCGGGTGCGCGGCTGTCGGCCTGTCGGGAGTCGCATTGGAGCAGTTTTTCGGCGCCCTGGTGCTGCTGGGCTTGGGCTGGAACTTCATGTTCATCGGCGGCACGTCGCTGCTGACCGGGGCGCATACCCAGGCAGAGCGGGCCAAGGTTCAGGGATTCAACGATTTTCTGGTGTTCAGCAGCGTCTCGCTGGCGTCTGCGGCGTCCGGCCTGTTGCAGAACCGCTTCGGCTGGGAGGCGCTGAACTACGGCATCCTGGCGCCGGCGCTGGCGGTCCTGGCCGCCGTGCTTTGGCTGCGGATCGGCGGGAGGGGCCCGAAACCGGCCTGATCCGCCGCATTGCGTGCGTTTGCGGGAATGGGTGGAGCCGGTTGCGATTCCGGCAACCTTCTGGCATGTTCGCGCCGACTTTTTCGGCCCCGGCCGCATTCCGGCAAGAATTCGGGAGCGGTCGGCCGGACGGGGAGGGCACTCCCGAACGGGGTCTCAGCGACACAACAGGGTTTAACAAGATGCTTATCTTCGCGATTGCCTGCGGGGTGCTTGCGGTGCTGTACGGGCTCTTCACGAGCCGGTCGGTGCTGTCGGCCAGCCCCGGTAACGAACGGATGCAGCAGATCGCCGCTGCAGTGCAGGAAGGGGCCGCGGCCTATCTGAACCGGCAGTACACGACCATCGCGGCGGTGGGCGTCGTGATCGCCGTCCTGCTCTTCTTCCTTCTGTCCTGGCAGGTGGCGCTCGGCTTCGTGATCGGCGCCGTGCTGTCCGGTGCGACCGGCTATATCGGCATGTATGTGTCGGTCCGGGCCAATGTCCGCACGGCCGAAGCCGCCCGCAAGGGGCTGGCGGAAGGCCTGTCGATCTCGTTCCGTGCGGGATCGGTCACCGGCATGCTGGTCGCCGGCCTCGCGCTGCTGGCGGTGAGCTGCTATTTCGGCTTCCTGAACATGCAGGGCGCGACCGGCCGCGGCCTCGTCGATCCGCTGGTCGCGCTGGGCTTCGGCGCGTCGCTGATCTCGATCTTCGCGCGGCTCGGCGGCGGCATCTTCACCAAGGGCGCCGACGTCGGTGCCGACCTGGTCGGCAAGGTCGAGGCGGGCATTCCCGAGGACGATCCCCGCAATCCGGCGGTGATCGCGGACAATGTCGGCGACAATGTCGGCGACTGCGCGGGCATGGCGGCGGACCTGTTCGAGACCTATGTCGTCAGCGTCGTCGCGACGATGGTGCTGGCCTCGATCTTCTTCGCCACCTCGGGCGCGCTGGGCGAACTGTTGCTCTATCCGCTGGTGCTGGGCGGCGTCTCGATCATCGCCTCGGTGATTGCGACCTTCTTCGTGCGCCTCGGCAGCAGCAACAACATCATGGGCGCGCTTTACAAGGGCTTCATTGCCAGCGCCGTCCTGTCCGCCATCGCCTTCTGGCCGGTGACGGAATGGGTGCTGGGCATGGGCACGGTCTTCACGGTCGGCGACCTGACCTTCACGGCGCAGAGCCTGTATCTGTGCGCGCTGGCGGGCCTCGTCACCACCGGCCTGCTCGTCTGGGTGACGGAGTATTACACCGGCACGCAGTATCGCCCGGTACGCTCGGTCGCGCAGGCTTCGACGACCGGCCACGGCACCAACGTGATCCAGGGCCTCGCCATCTCGATGGAGTCGACCGCGATCCCCGCGCTCATCATCTGCGCGGCGATCATCGTCACCTATCTGCTGGCGGGTCTGTTCGGCATCGCCATCGCCGTGACCGCGATGCTGGCGCTGGCCGGCGTGGTCGTGGCGCTCGATGCCTATGGTCCGGTCACGGACAATGCCGGCGGCATCGCCGAGATGTCCGAAATGGAAGCGGATGTCCGCAAGACCACCGACGCGCTGGACGCGGTCGGCAACACCACCAAGGCGGTGACCAAGGGCTATGCCATCGGGTCCGCCGGTCTCGGTGCGCTGGTGCTGTTCGCGGCCTACACCCAGGATCTTGCCTTCTTCTCGGGCAATCCGACCCGGTATCCCTACTTCCAGGGCGTGACGGTGAACTTCAGCCTGTCCATCCCCTATGTCGTCGTCGGCCTGTTCGTCGGCGGC
>JBFWNZ010000120.1:0-10202 GCA_050250795.1 Alphaproteobacteria bacterium
CTCTTCCGATCTCTCCCAGCATGAACTGGGCCTTCGGGTCGCCCTTCTGGGCGAGCGGCTGAAGCTCGCGCAGGGCGGCGGCATTGTCGCCGCGCGCGAAGGCGTCGAGGCCGGCGCGCAGATCGGCGGCGGCCGGCGCGGCGGCAAGGGTCGTCAGGGCGAGCACGATCGGGGCGAAGCGGCGCATCGCGTTACCTTACTCCGGCGGCGTCGGCGGCGCGAGCGTCCGGAGGGCCGGAAAGCGGCCGCCAGTCGCGCACCTTGGCGTCGGCGGCCGCGACCTGGGCCGGCGTCATCGCGGCCGCCATCGCGTCGCGTTTCGCCTGGTGAAGCGTCTTGCCGGTGCCGCGCAGGTCGTTGCCCGCCAGGGTCATCCACATCAGCGCCTCGACCGGGTCGGCGCGCACGCCCTCGCCCTGAAGAGACATGGTGGCGAGCCGGTTCTGGGCCGATTGATGGCCGCGTTCGGCGGCTGCCCGGTACCAGTAGGCCGCCTCGATCAGGTCTTTCGCGACGCCGCCGCCGAAATGGTAGAGGACCGCCAGATTGTACATGGCCGAGGGGTCGCCCGACTGTGCCGCACGCAGATACCAGGCGGCGGCGTTCTGCAAATCCTTGGGCACGCCCAGCCCCTGCTCGTAGAGCATGCCGAGGGTCAGATAGCTGCGCGTGTCGCCCGCCGCCGCCAGGGCCAGCAGGCGCGGCCGTGCCTCCTCGTAGCGCTTGGCATGGAAGATGCGCATCGTCTCGTCGTAATCCTGCGCCCTGGCCGTACCGGCCGCGAGGATGACGAGCAGGGCGGCGGCGGCACGGCGCATCATTCCGGCCAGTCGAGCGCCGCCGCGTCGATGAACCGGGCGAGCCGGAGGTCGCGCTCGCTGAGGCCGGAGCACTCATGGGTCGTGAGAGTGATCTCGACCGTGCCATAGACATTCGTCCATTCCGGGTGGTGGTCCATCCGCTCGGCCTGGAGTGCTACGCGGGACATGAAGCCCCAGGCGCGGTTGAAATCCTTGAACCGAAAGCGTCGGGTCATCGCGTCGCGACCCTCGACCGCGCGCCAGCCGGGGAATTCGGCGCGGGCCGCCGCGCGCTCGGCCTGGGTCAGCTTCTCGACCATCCTACGTCCTCCATTCCCATGGCTTCGCCGGGTCTTGCCGCATCCGTCGGGAGTGATATCGTCCTTCCGCATGGCCTATACCACCCCGCCCGCGCTGGAGGATATCGAACAGCTTGCCGCCGAGGCGCTGGCGACGATCCCCGCCGTGTTGCGCGCGCAGGTCGGCGACGTGGTGTTCCGGATCGAGGAGTTCCCGGACGAGGAGACCTGCCGCGAGATGGGGCTGGAGAGCGAGTTCGATCTGCTCGGCCTGTATCGCGGCGTCGCCCTCAACGCGAAGAGCGTGTCGGACGTTCCGCACGGGCTGGACATGATCTTTCTCTACCGCCGGCCGCTGCTCGACTATTGGTGCGAGACCGGCGAGGACCTGACCGACCTTGTGCGGCATGTGCTGGTGCACGAGATCGGCCACCATTTCGGTTTCTCCGACGAGGACATGGAGGCGCTGGAGGCGGCCGAGTAGGCTAACCCAGCAGCGCCTGTACCCGCCGCCGCAATTCCGGCACCAGCTCCGCCTCGAACCAGGGATGGCGTTTCAGCCAGGCGGTGTTGCGCCAGCTGGGATGCGGCATCGGCAGCCAGCGCGGCCCGTAGTCGCGCCAGGCGGCGACCGTCTCGGTCATGGTGCGCTTCGCCCCTCCGCCGAGATGGAAGCGCTGGGCATAGGAACCGACCAGCAGGGTCAGCTCGACCTGCGGCATCAGGGGCCACAGCCGGGGATGCCAGAGCGGCGCGCATTCCGGCCGGGGCGGCCGGTCGCCGCCGCGCGGGTCGACGCCCGGATAGCACAGGCCCATCGGCACGATGGCGAGGCGGCGCGCGTCGTAGAAGCTGTCGCGGTCGATGCCCAGCCAGTCGCGCAGCCGGTCGCCGCTGCGGTCGTCGAAGGGAACGCCGGACGCATGGACCTTGGTTCCCGGCGCCTGGCCGACGATGGCGAGGCGCGCAGTCGTGCTGGCGCGCAGCACCGGCCGCGGCCCGAGCGGCAGGTCGCGGCAGAGGCGGCAGGCGCGCGCCTCCGCCAGCACGGTTTCCAGACGGTCCGCCGTCACGGGCGCAGGGTGAAGCTGAGGTTCTTGCGTCCGGGCACCCGCTGCGGGGCGTCCGGCTCGCGCATCGCGAAATAGGCGTCGTACTGTCCGTCGCCGGTCCGGTAGACGATCATGCAGTATTCCCGTGCAATGCCCAGCATGCTTCGCGCGATGCAGAAACTGTCGTCCTCAAGGCGCCAATGCCATTCGCCGAAGGGCCCGTCGACCAGCATGCGCCCGTCGGGCAGGAGGTCGAACACGACGGGGCCCAGACGAGGGCCGGAACCCTCCGCATGAAAGCCGTGTGCATACAATGCGACCAGGGCCGCGGCGTCCAGCCTCTCCCCGGCAGGCGGCTCCAGCGTCGCGGCAAAGGCCGGCCACG
Organism: Alphaproteobacteria bacterium; assembly: GCA_050250795.1. GTDB lineage: Bacteria > Pseudomonadota > Alphaproteobacteria > UBA8366 > UBA8366 > JBFWNZ01. The sequence continues at coordinate 2,537 of JBFWNZ010000120.1, forward strand.
CGACGGTCAGGGCGGCGGCAAGTCCTGCGAGGCGGCGCATGCGAGACTCCATGCAGGCGGCGCGTCATTTTACGGCTGCGGACCGGCGCAACCAAGGTATCGGCCGCGCATGGCGGCGTCTCATCCGTCGAGGGGGTAGTCCGCCTCGGGCGTATGGATCGCGCCCTCGCGCGCCAGCAGGCTGGAATACAGGGTGAAACGGTCGACCGTGAACGGGCCGGCGCGGAAGCCGGCATGGCCTGCCAGCACCTGCTCGACCCGGCCCCAGGGCGCGTTCTTCAGGCGCGCCAGGGTGACATGGGGCGTGAATTTGCGGCTTTCCGGCACCAGCCCGGCGTCGATGACAGCCGTCTCCACCTTCGCCTGCAAACGGGCGAGGGGCTCGCTGCGCTCCACGCCGGCCCAGAGCGTGCGCGGATTGCGGCCGGTGCTGAACAAGCCGAGTTCCGCCAGCGCGAGGTCGAACGGCGCCTGGCGGATGCGCGACAGGGCGTCGTCGATATCCTCGGCGACGCCTTCCTCCACCTCGCCGATGAAGCGCAGGGTGAGGTGCAGCGTCTCTGCCGCGGCCCAGGCGGCGCCGGGGATGCCGCCGGACAGCAGCGACAGATGCTGGCGAACCGGTCCGGGCAGCGGAATGGCGACGAACAGGCGGATCACGCCCAGGCCCTCGCGTTGCCCTGCATCACAGGAACAGCGTCAGCACGCCGGTATAGCCGTAGATGCGGTCTCGGCTGATCTCGCCATTGGCGAAGAAGCCGACCAGCGGCACGTCGCCGAAGCGTTCGCGGATCAGGCCGACCTCGCGGCTGTCCGGGCCGAACTGATTGGGGCCGCGGGCGCAGCAGGAGACGTAGAGCGCGCCGCGCACCGGGCGGTCCCCGGCGCGGCGGTGCAGATCGTCGAGCATCCGCTGCATGTCCGCCACGGCGCTGGCGCCGTCGCGCCGGCAGAACAGGATCGGGTCGCCGGCCGCCACATCGTCGGCGATCGCGATCAGCCCGTGTTCCGGATCGATGGCGACAAGATTGCGGACGAGATAGTCGCCGGTGTCCGAGCCCTGGACGGGCAGGCCGGCGAAGATATAGCCGGCCACCCGTCGCAGGTCGCGGGCCAGCAGCTCGCCGATATCCTGCTTGAATACGTCGAGGGCCGGTCGGCCGTCGATCTCGATCAGCAGGTTGTCCTCGGCGGCGGTGACGCGATGGACGGGCCCCAGCGGCGTGCAGCCCTGGGTCAGCGCGGTGAGCGCCGGCACCCGGTCGAGCGCGAGAAGGGCGCCGGACACCCCGCCATCGGACAGCCGGCCCGCCAGCTGGGGCTGCGCGCCGCGCGAGGCGGTCAGGCCGCCGACCAGAAATCCATCCGTCGCCTCGGCCATCGCCTGCACCAGCGCCCCGAGCCTGGGCGTGCGCGGATCGGCATGCAGGATGACCAGGGGCGGTGCGTCGCGCAGCCACGGCCGGTCGGCACCGGCGACCGCGGTCGCGTCCTCGATATCGGCGAACAGGCGGAAGGCGTCCTGCGGCACGGGCAGCGCCATGGCGGCCATCGCGGGAGCGTCGAAATATTCCTGCGTGCCGCCGCAGACGCCCAGGCCGACCGTGCCGATCCAGTCCGGCACGCCGGTCTCCGCCCGCAGCAGGTCGCGAACATCGCCCAGCGCATCCGCATGGGCGTCGGAGACATAGAGGATGCCCAGCCGGTGGTCCGGGCCCGCACCGCGCAGTCCGTGCGCGAGGGCGCGGGCCGCCTGCCGCCAGTCGGCGTCGAGGGCGTGGGCGGCCAGGAAGGGCGCGTCGCTCATCCGCCGTCCCCGGCCAGCGCGCGGCGGACATGCGGCAGGATGTTGCGCACGATCGCCTCCACCCCCGCGGGGTTCGGATGGATGCCGTCCGCCTGATTCAGTTTCGGGTCCAGCGCAACGCCTTCGAGGAAGAAGGGGTAGAAGGCGACGTCATGCCGGGCGGCGAGGTCGGGAAATACGGCATCGAAACGGTCGCCGTATTCGGGACCGAGATTGCGGGGCGCCCGCATGCCCGTGAGCAGGACCTTCGCGCCCTTGGCCGCGATCCGTGCGAGGATCGCATCGAGATTGGCGCGGGTCTGGTCGGGATCGAGGCCGCGCAGGCCGTCATTGGCACCGAGTTCGAGGATGACGAGCGCGGGATTCTCGCCCAGCGCCCAATCGATCCGCCGCAGACCGCCGGCCGTGGTGTCGCCGGAAACGCCGGCGTTGACGACCCGCGTCTCGATGCCGGCCTGCCGCAGCGCCGCTTCGAGCCGCACCGGAAAGGAATCCGCCAGCGCGAGGCCGTAGCCGGCGGTCAGGCTGTCGCCGAAAGCGAGGATCACGGCCGGCGCCGCATGGCCGGCGGATGCGCCCATCACAATCGCGAGACCGAGCAATCCGGCGTTGAAAAGGCGCCGCAGGGTGCCATATGCACGGGATGCCGCCCGCAAGCGGGCCCTCAGCGGAAGATCGATGGACGGTAACACGACGCCCCCTGCCTCCGGTCCCGAGCCGGCGGACCCGATGGTCCTGCTTCGCGACCTGCACCTATCACTTACGGGCGCGGCCGGGAAAATCAACATCCTTAAGGGAATCGATCTGGCCATCGCGCCGGGCGAGACGGTCAGCGTGGTGGGGCCTTCGGGTTCCGGCAAGACCTCGATGCTGATGGTCGTCGCGGGTCTGGAGCGGGCGAGTTCGGGCACGGTCCGCATCGCCGGACACGATCTGACGGCGCTGGACGAGGACCGACTGGCGCTGGTCCGGCGCGAGGCCATCGGCATCGTGTTTCAGTCCTTTCATCTGGTGCCGACGATGACGGCGCTGGAGAATGTCGCCGTGCCGCTGGAATTCGCCGGCCGCCGCGACGCCTTCGATGTGGCGGCCGCCGAACTGGCGGCGGTCGGGCTCGGCGCCCGCTTGGGCCATTATCCGGGTCAGCTTTCGGGCGGCGAGCAGCAGCGCGTGGCGCTGGCCCGCGCGATGGCGCCGGAACCGCGGCTGCTGCTGGCCGACGAGCCGACCGGGAACCTGGATGCCGCGACGGGCGCCCAGGTGGTCGAACTGATGTTCGCGATGGCCGAACGGCGCGGCACCACCCTGATGCTGATCACCCACGATCCGGCGCTGGCGGCGCGCTGCGGCCGCACGGTCGAACTGGCCGACGGCCGCATCCGCATGCCGGCCGGCGCAGGATGATGCGCGGGGTGTGGCGCGACCTGCCGCTGGCGGCGCGGATCGCCCGGCGCGAACTGCGCGGCGGCATCACGGGTTTCCGCATCTTTCTGGCCTGCCTGACCCTGGGCGTCGCGGCGGTTGCTGGCGTCGGATCGATGACGGCCGCGGTGACGGCCGGGCTTCAGGCGGATGCGCGGAAGATCCTGGGCGGCGACGCCGATCTGCGGCTGGTCCACCAGCCGGCCAGCGCGGAACAGGTGGACTGGCTGCGCGGCAATGCGGCGCGCGTGGCCGAGATCGTCGGCATGCGGGCGATGGCCCGGCGCACCGACGGGACCGGGCAGGCGCTGGTCGAGCTCAAGGCGGTGGACGGGGCCTATCCCCTCTATCCCGGTTTCGCGCTCGAAGGCGGGATGCCGCTTGCCGACGCGCTGGCGCAGCGCGACGGGATGTGGGGCGCGGCGGTCGAGCCGCGGCTGATCGAGAAGCTGGGGATTGCCATCGGCGATACCGTGCGCATCGGCGCGGGCCAGTTCGTCGTGCGGGCCGCCATCGCCGCCGAGCCGGACCGGACGACCGGCGCCTTCACCGTCGGGCCGCGGCTGATGCTGTCGCTGGACGGGTTGCGGTCCACCGGGCTCGTTCAGCCGGGCAGCCTGATCCAGTACCATTACCGGATCGCGCTGGCACCGGATGCGGACCTTGTGCGATGGCGCCAGGCGCTGGAGGCGCGCTTTCCCGATGCCGGCTGGCGGATCAGCGACATCCGGCGCGCCGCGCCGGGCATCGAGCGCTTCGTCGACCGGGTGAACCTGTTCCTGACCTTGATCGGGCTGACGGCGCTTGTGGTCGGCGGGGTCGGGGTCGGCAATGCGGTGCGTGGCTTCCTGACCGCGCGGGCGGACACCATCGCGACGCTGAAATGCCTGGGCGCGCCAGGACATTTGGTCTTTCAGATCTATCTGCTCCAGATCCTTGTTCTAGGCCTGCTCGGCATCCTGCTCGGCCTCGTTCTGGGGGCGGGCGTGCCGCTGGCCGGCGCGCCGCTGTTCGCCGCGCATCTGCCGGTGGCCGCACGGTTCGGCATCTATCCGCTGCCGTTGCTGCTGGCGGCGCTGTTCGGGCTGCTGACGGTGCTCGCCTTCTCGCTCTGGCCGCTGGGGCAGGCGCGCGACGTGCCGGCCGGGGCGCTGTTCCGCAGCCTGCTGCAACCGGTCGAGCGTCTGCCGGCCCGGCCTTATCTCGTGGCGACCGGGGTGGCGGCGGCGCTGCTGGCCGGCGTCGCGGTGGCGACGGCGGACCGGCCCGGCATGGCGGCGGCCTTCGTCGCCGGGGCTGCGGGTACCCTGCTGCTGTTCCTGGGCGCAGCCCGGCTGGCAATGCGCGCGGCGCGGGCGATGCCGCGGCTGCGCCGCGTCTCGATGCGCCTTGCGCTTGCCAACCTGCACCGGCCGGGCGCGCCGACCGCCGGGGTGGTGCTGTCGCTCGGGCTGGGGCTGACCGTTCTGGTCGCGGTTGCGCTGGTGCAGGGCAACCTCGCGCGGCAGGTCGGCGAAACGATGCCGCATGACGCACCGAGCTATTATTTCGTCGATGTGCAGGACGACCAGATCGACGCGTTCCAAGCGCTGCTGGGCGAATTTCCGGGTGTGCGGTCGAGCGTGCATGTGCCGATGCTGCGCGGTCGGATCGTGGCGATGAAGGACGTGCCGGTGGGCCGGATCGAGGCGCCGGCGGATTATGCCTGGGTGCTGCGCGGCGACCGGGGCATCACCTGGGCCGCGACGCCGCCCGCGGGCAGCAAGATCGTCGCCGGCGAATGGTGGGCGGCTGACCATGCCGGGCCGCCGCAGGTTTCCTTCGATGCCGCCGCTGCGGCGGCCTTCGGTCTCAGCCTGGGCGACACGGTCACGGTCAACCTGCTGGGACGGGAGATCCAGGCGACCATTACCAGCCTGCGCGAGATCGACTGGGATTCGCTGGCGATCAACTTCCTGATGGTATTCTCGCCCGACGCCTTCGCCGGCGCGCCAGCGATGCAGCTGGCCACCGCGCATGTGGCGCCCGAGGCCGAGGCGCAGCTGGAACGCGCCGTGGTGGACCGCTTCCCGAACGTCACGGCGATCCGGGTGCGCGAGGTGCTGGAGAATGTCGCCGCCATCGTCGCCGATCTCGGCATCGCGGTGAGGGCGATCGCGACCGTGGCCATCGTTGCCGGCACGCTGGTACTCGCAGGCGCGATCGCCGCGACGCATCGCCGCCGTGTCGGCGAGGCGGTGATCCTCAAGGTTCTGGGCGCCACGCGGCGCGATGTCCTGGCGGCCTATGCCCTTGAATTCACTATGCTTGGCCTTCTGACGGCGATCATTGCGGGGGCCGTGGGGACGGCCGCAGGCTGGGCCGTGGTGCGCCATGTGATGCAGGCGCAATGGACCTTTCTGCCGCAGACGGTGGCCGCCACGGCGGCGTTATGTGCGGCGATCACGCTGGCGGCCGGTCTTCTCGGCACCTGGCGTGCGCTCGGCCAGCGCCCGGCGGCCTTGCTGCGCAACGAGTAACGCCCTTGTGATCCGGTGGGTTCGGCCTTGAATTGTGCGCGATCCCGCCAATATCTTGGCCTGATCGAATTCAGCCTTTCCGGGGGAAGGAAGGACTATGGCTCTTAATCCACAAGGCTACGCTCGCACGGTCGGCCGTGCCGCATCGGCGGAGATCGATGCCGGCCTGCGCAGCTACATGCTTCGCGTCTATAACACCATGGCGCTCGGCGTTGCCCTCACCGGCATCGTCGCGCTGGCCGTTGCCGCCAATCCGGCGTTCATGCAGGCCGTCGCGCTGGGGCCGATGAAGTGGGTGCTGTTCATTGCCCTGCTCGGCCTCGGCTGGTTCGGCCCCAAGGTCATCATGACCGGCAGCACGGGCGCCGCTCATGCGGTCTACTGGGTCTATGCCGCGGTGTGGGGCGCTCTTCTGTCGCCCATCGTGATCGCCTATGCCGGGGCCGATATCGCCCGCGCATTCTTCATCACGGCGGCGGCCTTCGCCGGCACCAGCCTCTACGGCTACACGACCAAGCGCGACCTGTCGGCGATGGGCCGGTTCCTGGTGATGGCGTCCATCGGCCTGCTGATCGCGGTGCTGGTGAATGCCTTCCTGATCGAAAGCACCAGCCTGGACTTCTTTCTGTCGGTCGCCATCGTGCTGGTCTTTGCCGGCATGACCGCCTGGGAGACCCAGTCGATCAAGGAGATGTACCTGTCGCATGCGGGCGATGCCGACACGGTGTCGCGGATGGCGATCTTCGGGGCGATGATGCTCTACGGCTCGTTCATCACGATGTTCATCTGGATTCTGAACATCGTCGGAATGTCGCGCGAATAGCCGGCCTTTCAGGGCCGTCCTGCATCCGCCCGGACCGCTCGGTCCGGGCGGTTTCGTTTCGGGGGCAGCGTGCTGTCCCTCCTCGCCGCCCCTGTCTGTGACGGACATCACTTTACCGCGAAGCATCGGCGTCTAACCTGCCGTCGCAGGGTAGGATAAGGTTAACGCCGCGCGATCTCTGGGGCGGTGAAGGGGAGGGGCAATCGGGCATGGCTGCCGATCCGGTCGTTCTGCTGGTGGAAGATACCCAGTCGCTGACGCGACTCTATAGCCAGTATCTTGCCGACCAGCCGATCGACCTGGTTTCCGTCGCCACGGGCAAGGCCGCACTGGCGGCCATCGACCGGCGGCTCCCGGCCGTGGTGCTGCTCGATCTGAATCTGCCGGACATGAACGGCATGGAGGTGCTGCGCCATGTCCAGGCCGGCAAGCTGCCGATCCTGGTGGTGGTCATCACCGCGCATGGGTCGGTCAATGTCGCGGTCGAGGCGATGCAGGCCGGCGCCTACGATTTCATCGTCAAGCCATTCAGCGCCGAGCGGTTCCTGGTCACGCTGCGCAACGCACTGGATCGCCAGCGCCTGCTGCGGCTGGTCGATAATCTCAAGGACAGCGCGCGCGAAGGCCATCACGGATTCATCGGCGGCAGCCTGCCCATGCAGGCGGTCTACCGGATCATCGACGCCGCCGCGGCGTCGCGGGCCACCGTGTTCATCACCGGGGAGTCGGGAACCGGCAAGGAGGTCTGCGCCGAAGCGATCCATCGCCAGAGCCCGCGCCATGACGGTCCCTTCGTCGCCATCAATTGCGGGGCGATCCCGCGCGATCTGATGGAGTCGGAGATTTTCGGCCATGTGAAGGGCGCGTTCACCGGCGCGGTCGCCGATCGCGACGGCGCCGCGACGCGCGCGGATGGCGGCACCCTGTTCCTCGACGAGGTCTGCGAGATGGACCCGGCGCTGCAGACCAAGATGCTGCGCATCCTGCAGACGGGATGTTTCGAGAAGGTCGGCGGAGGGGTGACTCATCGGGTGGATATCCGCATCGTCTGCGCCACCAACCGGAACCCGCTGGACGAGGTGCGCAGCGGGCGGT
>JBFWNZ010000121.1:0-10166 GCA_050250795.1 Alphaproteobacteria bacterium
CCTCTACGCCTCCGAGCACGGCAATCTCGGCCACATCGCCGCCGCCCGCGAGGCCGCCCGCCCGCTCCCCGCCCACGATTATGCCCGCCCGCCCCATCCCGGCCGGCTGTTCTGGACCCGCTTCCACTGGGTCCCCTTCGCCCATCCCCGGGTGGACTTCGCCGATGCGGCGGCGGTCTATCCCGTGCTGGGGCGGTTCGTGGCCGGGTTCGGGACGGTTCCGTCCCTTTAAATGTACGCCATTCAGGCGTACATTTAGGGCAGCAAGGAGCCACGGCCATGACCGCCTCAACCGACACGAAGCGCGACCGCATGCATCTGCGGCTGGATGCACGTACCAAGCGCAAGCTGGAGCGTGCGGCGGCCTATGCCGAAACGAGCGTCAGCGACTTCGTGCTGGCAAACGCGCTGGCGGCGGCGGAGCGCGTGATCGACTCCAACGAAAGCCAGACCCTGTCCGACCGGGATTGGGACGCCTTCCAGGAGGCTCTCCTGAACCCGCCGCAACCGAACGAGACCCTTCAGCGTGCCGTCCGCCGCTATCGCGAGCGGACCGGTGGATGACCTGCCGCGCATCGAGCCCCTCGGTCCCGGACACAACCGATACGCCTTTTCCTGCGGCGAACCCGCCCTCGACGCCTATCTCCGGCGGCAGGCCGCGCAGGATATGCGCCGGCGCATCGCGCAGACCTTCGTCGCCATCGGCACCGCCCCTTCCGCCATCGCCGGCTATTACAGCCTGAGTGCGGCCAGCTTCGCGCGCGACGCCTTGCCGGCGGACCGTGCCAAGCGCCTTCCGCATTATCCCGTTCCCGCCGCGATCCTCGGCCGCCTCGCCGTGGACAATGCGTGGCAGGGACGCGGGCTCGGCGAGCATCTCCTGATGGATGCGATCCACCGCACGCTCGCCGCCAGCCGTGCCGTCGCCATGCATGCGCTCGTCGTCGATGCGAAGAACGACCGCGTCGCCCGGTTCTACCGGCGCTATGGATTCCTGCCCTTTCCCGACAGTCCCGCGCGACTGTTCCTGCCGCTAGCGACAGTGGATCTCGCCATACGCTGAGGCACTCTCCACGATTGACTCCCCCACCCGCCCTGCTTCCAATACCCGGCAGGCAACAGCGAGGGCTCTTTCCATGGCCTTCACCGCACTCCGGCAGGCGGTTCCCGAGCGGGACATTCCGATCATCGACGTGGCGGACGCGGTCGCCGGCGTGCCGGGCGCGCTGGCGCGGGCCGGGGCGCGGCTGCGGGACGCACAGGAGAATGTCGGCTTCTACTACCTGACCGGCCATGGCGTGCCGGCGGCGCTGATCGAGCGTATGTTCGCCGAGACCGCGCGCTTTCACGCCCAGCCCGCCGAGGCCAAGCTGGCGATCCGCCAGAACGCCGACAATGTCGGCTACATGGCGCCGAAACAGGCGGTCAGCCGCGCCAACAACCTGGACGGCGTGGCGCGCCGGCCCGACCGGGTCGAGGCCTTCTTCATGAAACGCGACCTCGCCCCCGACCATCCCGACGTGCTGGCGGGCAAGCCGTTCCGCGGCGTGAACCAGTGGCCGGCGGACCTGCCCGGATTCCGCGAGACCTGCCTTGCCTACTGCGAGGCCATGGAGCGGTTGGGCAAGCGCCTGCTGCCGATCTACGCCACCGCGCTCGACCTGCCGCCGGACTGGTTCGACGCGGCCTTTGCCGACCCGATGTTCACGCTCCGCCTGTCGCACTATCCGCCGGCCGAGGATTACGAGACGGAGGAGTACGGCATCGCGCCGCACAAGGATTCCAGCTTCCTCACCCTGCTGGCGCCGAACGATGTGCCGGGGCTGGCGATCCGCTCGGCGGATGGAGAGTGGATGGCGATGCCGCCGGTCCCCGGCGCCTATGTCGTCAACACCGGCGACATGCTGGCGCGCTGGACCAACGACCGCTTCCGCGCCACGCCGCACGGCGCGGCGAACACCAGCGGCGTCGAGCGCTATGCCGTCCCCTTCTTTTTCGACTGCGCGCTCGACCACGTCATGGAATGCCTGCCGACCTGCACCGGGCCGGACAACCCGCCGCGCTATCCGCCCACCACCTATCGCGACTACATGCTCTGGTACACCACCTCGAACTACGCCAACGTGGCCGCCGCGCGCGGAGCGGCGGAGTAGACGGGAGCGCTCCCATGCACCACAAACGAGGCCGCGCCCGCAATCGCCGGGCCGGCTGCAAGCTCTGCAAGCCCTGGAAGGTGAACGGCTTCCGCACCGAACGCCCCGATGGCGAACAATTCGGAAGCCGCCGCCGTCGCGTGGCCGCAGCGCTGGCCATCCGCGAAGAGCGCAGCCGCTCCTGAGCGTTGCAGACGACGCTTAAGGTTCCCATATTGTTCCTGCCCTTGCCCGTGCGGGGCACGGAAGCCGGAACCCATGCGCCCTGTTAACATTTGCTGACATTTTCCGTTTCCGGACGCGCAGACCGCCCGCCATCGCCTCGTCCTGAGTCTGACAAGGGCGAGGCGGGGGATGATGTCCGCGCCGGGGACTGCACCCCGGCCCTGAGACGGCGCAATGCCGACAAATGATGACATTTTCCGACTGCGCGGTATGCGGGCACGGGCGCGATGCTGACAGATGTTTACATTCCCGCGCCGGCGGGCCGAATATGGCGGGCAATCCGGGCCGGCGTCCGCCGGCGGACGATCCAATGAACATCGGGCAAGGGAGGCTCAAGGCATGATCAATGCCGCAATCGTCGGGCTGGGGCGCTGGGGACAGACCCTGGTCAATTCCGTTCAGGGCAAGAGCGACAAGATCAAGTTCACCGCCGGCGTGACCCGCACCGTGTCCAAGGCGGCGGACTATGCGCGCGACAAGGGGTTCCCGCTCGGCGACGACTATGACGCGGTGCTGCGCGACAAGTCGATCCAGGCCATCGTGCTGGCGACGCCGCATTCCCAGCATGCCGACCAGATCAAGGCCGCGGCCAAGGCGAAGAAGCACGTCTTCGTGGAGAAGCCCTTCACGCTGGACAAGAAAAGCGCCGAGGCGTCGGTGAAGGCGATGGAACGGGCCAAGCGCGTGCTGGCGCTGGGCCACAACCGGCGCTTCCTGCCGGCCTGGTCGAAGATGAAGGGGATGATCGACGACGGCTCGGTCGGCACGGTCACCCATGTCGAGGCGAACTACTCGGGCAACGGCGCCTTCCGCTTTCCGAAGGATGGCTGGCGCGCCGACCGCAACGAGAGCCCGGCCGGCGGCATGGGCGGCACCGGCATCCACATGGTCGACACCTTCATCGGCATGTTCGGCCGCATCAAGAGCGTCTACTGTATCAGCAAGCATCTGGTGGCGCCGCTGCCCATCGACGACACCACCGTCATGCTGTTCGAGTTCGAGAGCGGGATGACTGGCTATCTCGCCTCGAACGCCGGCACGGTGCAGACCTGGCGCATCGAGGCCTTCGGCACCAAGGCGACGGTCGAGATCGACGACCACCGCAAGTTCGTCGTGCGGCCCCAGGAAGGCCAGACCCAGATCGCCGATCTGGGCGCCTTCGACATGGAGCGGGCGGAACTGGAGAGCTTTGCCGATGCCTGCGAGGGCCGCGGCACCTATCCGCTGCCGAACGACCAGGCGATCCACGGCGTGGCCGTGTTCGAGGCGATCATGAAGTCGGCCGCAACGCGCAAGACCGTGATGGTGAAGTAGCGCCTACTCCGCCGAACCCCACCCGCCGCCGCCCGCCGTCTCGATCCACAGCACCTCGCTGGGCTTGAGCCGGGCGGCGGTGGTCTTGGAGGCAAGCGTCCGGCGCCGCCCCCCGGCGTCCTCGACCTGGAAACTGGCGGGCCGGCCCGCACCGCCGCCGGCCGCGCCCTTGGCCGGATGCAGCGCCCGCTCGAAGGTGAGCGAGAACTCCGCCGCCTCGGACAGCACGCGAATGCCGCGCCGTACGCCCATGCCGCCGCGATGGCGGCCGGTGCCGCCCGACCCCTCGGCCAGTTCATAGGTCTCGACGCGGAAGGGAAAGGCCGCCTCCAGCGCCTCGACCGGCAGGTTCATCGTGTTGCCCATATGGCAGCGATGCCCGTCCAGCCCCGGCCCGGCGGCCGAGGCGCCCATGCCGCCGCCGATGGTCTCGTAATGCACGAAATGGCGGCCGCGCGCCGCATCCCAGCCGCCGATGGTGAAGATGCCGGCGCAACCGTAGCTGCCGCCGACCGCCCGCTCCGGGATCGCCGGGGCAAGCGCGTCGAGCAGCAGATCGACGATGCGGGTCGAGGTCTCGGTGTTGCCGGCCACGACCGGGGCCGGAAAGACCGGGTTGACCAGCGTGCCCGGCGGCGCGTCGATCGACACCGGCCGGTAGGCGCCGGAATTGGGCGGCACCTGACCGCCGCCCAGCGCCAGGGCAAGGTAGTAGCAGGCCGACGCCGTGACGGCGATGGGCGCGTTGGCGGGGCCGCGCGCCTGGGGAGAGGTGCCGTCGAAGTCGATGGCGAGCGTCGCGCCCTGCTTGTCGATGCGCACCGCCATGGCAAGGTCGCCATCGCCCCGATCCTCGACATAGCCGTCGCCGTCGAGGCGGTGGACGGCGCGATAGGTGCCATCGGGGATCGCGCGCAGCGCCGCCTCGACCATCGCCTGGCTGTAATCCTGGGTCTCGGCGAAGATGCGCCGCACCGTCGCGCCGCCATAGCGGCGGATCAGCGCCTCCACCCGCTCCACGCCGCGGGCGTTGCAGGCGATCTGGGCCTGGAAGTCGCCCATCCGGTCCTGCGGCGCGCGCAGGTTGGCGAACAGCAGGGTCGACAGGCCCTCGTCGATCCGTCCCTCGCGCACGATGCGGATCGGCGGCACGCGGATGCCTTCCTTGACGATCTCGTCGGTGACGGTGGAGGAGCCCGCCGCCGCCCCGCCGACATCCGGCCAATGCACCCGCGCCGCCGCGAAGCCCGCGACCGACGGCCCGTCGAAAATCGGCGTCATCAGGGTCATGTCGGGCAGGTGCGAGCCGCCCTCATAGGGATCGTTGTGCAGCACCGCATCGCCCGGCCGCCAGGTCTCCAGCGGAAAGCGGCGCAGGATGCCGCGCGCCGAAAAGGGCATGGCGCCCAGATGCACCGGGATGTCGTTGCCCTGGGCCACCACATCGCCGGCCGCGTCCAGCAGGGCGCAGGACAGGTCGGCGGACAGGCTCAGCAGCGGCGAGAAGCTGGCCCGCATCATCACGGACTTCATCTCCTCGCAGATCGCGTAGAGCCCGCCCCGCACCACCTCGAAGGTGACGGGGTCCTCGCGCATCAGCGACGGCTCGCCCATGGCCATCCTCCCTATCCTTCGATCAGCAGCACGCCCGATGGCAACGCGGTCGCGCGCTGGCCCGCAAGCACGCGGATGGTGGCGCCGAAATCCTCGACGATCAGCGGCCCGTCCAGGACGGCACCCGGCCGGATCGCGTCGCGCCGCCACACCGCCACCTCGGCTGCGCTGCCGTCCGCCGCATGAACGCGGCGCCTCCGCGGCGGAGGGGCGTCGCCCTCCGTCGCCGGCGCAGCGGGCCAGCCGCCCTGCCAGACCGGCGCGTGCGCGACCAGCCGCAGGTTGACCAGTTGCACCGCATGCTCCGGCAGGTCGTAACCGTAGATGCCGCGATAGGCGGCGCGAAACGCGCCGTCCAGCCAGCCCGCGGTCACATGCTCGCCCTCGGGCACCGGCAGGGTGAGTTCGAACATCTGCCCGTCGAAGCGTGCATCGACCGAGCGCTCATGCACCCAGCCCTGCGCGACGGTCTCGACCGCCGCCAGTTCCGCCGCGCGGTGGCCGAGTTCCGCGAAGGCTGCGTCCACCGCGGCCGCGTCGATCTCGCCGACACGGCGCAGATGGGTCTGCACGAGATCGTGCCGCACCTCGCCCAGCAGGGTACCGATGGCGCTGAACAGGCCGGGGCAGGGCGGGATCGCGACCCGCGGAATGCCGACCTCGCGCGCGATCCCCGCCGCATGCAGCGGCCCGGCACCGCCGAAGGCCACCAGCGTGAAATCGCGCGGGTCGAGGCCGCGCCGCAGGCTCGCCAGCCGCACCATCTCCGCCATATTCGCCTCGGCGATGGTCAGGATGCCGGCCGCCGCCCGCTCCACGCTCCAGCCCAGCGGCCCGGCGACATAGGCGGCGATGGCCGCGCGGGCGCGGTCGGGATCGATGGTCAGGTCCTCGCTGCCGAAGCCGTCGGCGGCGATATGGCCCAGCGCGACATGCGCGTCGGTCACGGTCGGCCGCGTTCCGCCCCGCCCGTAACAGGCCGGGCCCGGTTCCGCCCCCGCGCTCTCCGGCCCGACCTTGAGCACGCCGGCCGCATCCAGCCAGGCGATGGACCCGCCGCCGGCGCCGATCTCGATCAGGTCGATGACCGGGCTCTTGATCGGATAGCCGCCCAGGTCGCGCCCTTCGACGAAGCGGTCGGCATAGAATTCGGTCGACAGGCGCGGCGCCCCGCCCACCACGGCGCCGGCCTTCGCCGTCGTGCCGCCCATGTCGAAGGCGATCAGATCGCCCAGGCCCTCGGCCCGACCCAGCGCCGCCGCCGCCACGAGGCCCGCCGCCGGTCCGGATTCGATCAGATGCACCGGATGGCGCCGCGCATTTGCGGCCGAGGTCAGGCCGCCATTCGACTTCACGATGGCGAGGTCGGCGATCCCGCGCGCCGCCAGCGCGGTCTCGAAGCGCTCGGTATAGCGGGCGACGACCGGGCCGATGAAGGCGTTGACCGCCACCGTGCTGGTCCGCTCGAACTCGCGGAACTCGCTGCACAGATCGCTGGAGCGGGTCACGAACAGGCCGGGCAGCGCATCGCGCAACGCCGCCTCCAGGCGCCGTTCATGAACGTCGCTGGCATAGGCATGCAGCAGGCATATGGCGACCGCCTCGGCGCCGCTGTCCCGCACGGCCGCCACCGCCCGCGCGATCTCGGCGTCGGTCAGCGGATTCAGCACGCTGCCGTCATGCGCCAGCCGCTCATCGACCTCGATGCGATGCGCGCGCGCAACCAGCGGCGGCGAGACCGCCGGCGCCAGATCGTAGAGACGCGGCCGGGCATGGCGGCGCAGCGCCAGCACGTCGCGGAACCCGCGCGTGGTCAGCAGGACCGCCCGCGCCCCGCGTTTCGTGATCAGCGCATTGGTGCCCACCGTCGTGCCATGGAACACCGCACGCCCACTCGTTCCCGACCGCGCCCGGAACCGGTCGATACCCTCCACCGCCCCGCGCGCCGGATCGTCGGCGGTCGAGGGCAGCTTGATGGCGGCAACGATGCGGCCGTTGCGCGGATCGAGCGCCAGCACATCGGTGAAGGTACCGCCGACATCGATGCCGAGAAGAAGTCCGCCGACATCGGCCATCCCTATTCCTCCCACCGATCCAATGCCTTACGGCGGCATGGAAAAATTTTCGCCGCGCAGCGAACCATAACGGTGGGTTCGGGCGTTGTTACGAATGCGTGCCGACCGATGCGCGGGATGCGATGCCGGCCGGCCTTAGCGATGGAGGATGCCATGATTTTCGAAACGACCTTCAAGGCCCTGGCTGTGGCCGCCCTGCTGACCATGACCGCCTGCTCGTTCCACAAGATGCCGCCGCTGACCTCGGCCGAGGGATGGCAGTCGGCCCAGATGCAGAAGCAGCAGATGTCTGCCCAGCAGAAGTAGCCGCAGGACGACGCCGGCCCCGGTGCTGCGGCTCAGGCCGCAGCCCGGCGCCGCGCCGCCGTTCCCATCTCCAGCGCCAGATCGAAGGCGGCAAAGAACGCGCCGGTATCGGCAATCCCCTTGCCGGCGATGTCATAGGCCGTGCCATGCGCCGGCGTGGCGATGTTGGACGGCAAACCGCCCATCACGCTGATGCCGCGGTCGAAGCCCAGCGCCTTGAGCGCGATCTGGCCCTGGTCGTGATACATCGTGACGATGGCGTCCTGGCCCAGCTTGCGCGCCGTCAGGAACATCGTGTCCGGCGAGTAGGGACCGCTCACGTCGTTTCCGGCCGCCCGCGACTTCTCGATGGCCGGGGTCAGCACGTCGATTTCCTCGCGCCCGAAGGCACCGTTGTCGCCGGCATGCGGGTTCAGGCCCGCGACCGCGATCTTCGGCCGGGCGCGCCCCGCACGCTTGAGCGTGCCGCTGATAAGATCGATGGCGTCGAGCACCCGGTCGACCGTGATCATGTCCGCGACGTCGCGCAGCGCCACATGCGAGGTGACGCGCGAGGTCCACAGCCCGTCCAGCACGTTCAACTCGGCGACATGGCCGCGATAGCCCAGCCGCTCGGCGAACCAGTGCATTTCATCCGCATGGCCGATACCGCCAAGCTTCATCGCGCTCTTGTTGAGCGGCGCGAAGCAGAAGGCATCCAGCCGGCCCGCCCTCTCCAGATCCGACAGCGTGCCCAGGCAGTCGAGGCAGTAGCGCCCGCCCTCCGCCTGCGCCTTGCCGAGGGGATAGTCCGCCGCCCCCGGCAGGCGCCGCACCAGCAAGGTCGGCCGGCCGGGCTGGAGGTCGATGGCGGCCTCGTCCTCGACGGCGCGCAGGGCAATATCGGTCCCGGCAATCTTCTGCCCGCGGGCCACATGGTCGGGATCGCCCACGACCAGGATCGCGGCCTGCGCCTGGCGCGGATCGGCCAGCAGCTTCGCGACGAGTTCCGACCCGATCCCTGCAGGATCCCCTGGGCATAATCCGATCCGAGGCGTCATGCGATTCCCTCCATGTTCGACCGCCGCTATAAGAGGCGCGGGCCGCTTGCCGGCCGCTGTTCTTTACGATCCGAACGCTAGCATGGAAGGCATGACGATGGCGAATTTCCCGTTCCTGGAGCGGCCGGCGCGCTCGGCGAAGCCACGGCGC
This sequence comes from Alphaproteobacteria bacterium, assembly GCA_050250795.1. Lineage (GTDB taxonomy): Bacteria > Pseudomonadota > Alphaproteobacteria > UBA8366 > UBA8366 > JBFWNZ01. Next base: position 8,879 of record JBFWNZ010000121.1, read on the forward strand.
TCGGGACTGACCGTCGTCAGCGATATGGGCCTGTCGCTCGCGGAGACGCGGTCGCTGATCGAGACGGCCGGCGACATCGTCGACCACGTCAAGATCACCGACCATGTCGGCATCCTGTGGCGCTATCCCGAAGAATGGGTGAAGCAGAAGACAACCTTCTACCGCCAGCACGGCATCGAGACGCTGGTGGGCGGCATCCCCTTCGAGGTGGCGCTGCTGCAGGGCAAGGTGCCGCAATACATGCGGCGGGTCGCCGAACTCGGCTTCGACGGGGTCGAGGTGTCCGAGGATTCCGTGGATTCCCTGCCCGCGGAACAGCGCCGCGCCGCCATCCGGCACGGCCTGGATTGCGGCCTCAAGGTCTTTACCGAGATGGGAAAGAAGATCGTCGACGCGCCGCTCGAAGCGGCCGAGGCCATCGACCTCGCCTCGCGCGACCTGGAGGACGGCGCCTATCTGGTGGTGGTGGAGAAGAGCGACATCGCCGTGCAGATCGCCCAGAAGCGCGACACCCTGCACCGGCTGATCGAGGGCGTGCCGCAGGAGAAGCTGATCTTCGAGGCCGGACCCGGCGCCGACGAGATGCAGGTGGCCGGCTGGCTGATCCGCGAGTTCGGCAGCGAGGTGAACCTGGAGAACCTGCGGGCGGCGAACGCGATCACGCTGGAGGCGATGCGGCACGGCCTCAACCGCGCCGTCGACTACCGCTACTTCCACGCCTATGCCGGCAAGCCGCTGCCGCCCGTGACCTGACGCTCAGGTGAAGCCGGAGCTGCGCGGGTCGGGATGCGGCATGCCCTTGCCGAGCAGGTTCAGGCCCGAGACGCAGCGCGCGATCACCCAGATGTACCAGACGAGGAACACCGCCCAGCCGATCAGCACGAAGGTCAGCAGCGTGCCGACGATGAACCACACGATGCTGAGCCAGAAGGTCTTGATCTGGAAATCGTAGTGGCTGCGCACCCAGGCGGCGGCGTCCGACCGGTTCATATAGGCCAGAACGACACCGACCACCGCCGTCAGCCCCACCGCGAGGCCGACCAGATAAAGGATGTAGACGACGCGGGCGGTGTCGGCCGTCGACCGGTCCTGTCCCGTCATGTCCTGGCTGCCCGCATCGGTCATGCCGAACTCTCCTCCGCCGATTCCGATATCACTATGGGGCGTGGCGGCCCCGAACCCAACCCCGCCGCCGGTGAATTTACCCCCGCAGTCCGCGCGCAGCATGCATGGGTGACCGGCGCAGGCGGCGGAACGCTTCGCCCTTGACTGGCTGGCGGGGCGGGCG